>JBIOYO010000028.1:0-2396 GCA_044870175.1 Nocardioidaceae bacterium
TCCATCCGCGGCAGTGGCGGGGTCCCAGCCCGGGCTCAGCAGGTTTCGACACGGTCTCGCGGCAGGCCGCTCGACCGGCTCAACCACCGTGACCCCGGTGGTTGAGCCCTTCGACAGGCTCAGGAACCACCGCCGAACGAAGTGAGGCGTGTCGAAACCACCCGCAGCCGGGGCAGGATCTCAGCCCACGGTCACCGGGTTTCGACACGGTCTCGGCTAGCGCCTCGACCGGCTCAACCACCGGGAACGACCGGCTCACCCGGCGCGGCGGATGCTCCGCACCACCGCCGAGCCGGAGTTGCCGACGGCGTCGGTGCCCCGGGCGGCCAGGCGGAGGGTGCCCGGCCGGACCGCCCGGACCTCGACGCTCCACCGGTTGCCGGAGAGCGTGGCGGTGAGCGCCCGTGCACGGGAGGCCGCGTCGGCCTGGGAGGAGGCCTCGCGCCAGGCCGAGCCGGTGTAGTACCACCAGCTCCCCGACCGGCGTTCGGTCGCCTTCACCGTCACCGAGGCGACCCCGGACCCGGTCCCGTCGCGGGCCGAGCCCCGCACGGTGGGAAGGCCGGGCAGGCCGATGGTGACCACCGGTCCCGCGAGGTCCGCGGTGACCTGGAGCGGCTCGGAGGTCACCGCGCCGCCGGCCACCGCCTCCGACGACGGCTGCGCGCGCACGGCGACGGCGTGCCGTCCGGCGCCCAGCGCGACCGTGGCGGCCGTGGTGCCCGCGTCGGTGGTCGCGACCGTGTCGCCGTCGACCAGCACCTCGTAGCCGCCGAGCGAGGAGGACGGCGCCGCCGCAGACCAGGACACGTCGACGGAGCTGCCAGTGAAGGTGGTCGCGCCACGCTGCGTCGAGCGTCCGGCGAGCGTGACGGCCGGCGCCGACAGCGCCGGCTCGGTGGCCCGGACGGTCGTCTGCGCCTCCAGCGGCAGCGTCTCCGACGACGGGCCGACGAAGACGGTGCGGCTCCCGGTGCCGAGCACCCAGCTCTGGTCGCGGGTGTCCCACGACGACAGGGAGCGCGGGTCGACATGCATGGTCACCGTCGCCGACTCGCCGGCGTCCAGGTCGACCCTGTCGAACTGCGCCAGCTGGCGGTCGGTCTGCTGGATCCGTGCCGGAAGGTCCGGTGAGCGCCCGACGTACACCTGCGGCACGGCGGTGCCCTCGGTGGTGCCGGTGTTGGTCACCGTGACTGTCACGTCGAGGCCGGCGTCGGCCGCACGGCTCACCGCGAGGCCGGAGTAGCCGAACCGGGTGTAGGACAGCCCGTGGCCGAACGGGAACAGCGGGCGCACGTCGTGGTCGACGTACCACCGGTACCCCATGTCCAGCCCCTCCGACCAGGTGATCTGGCCGTTGGCGCCGGTGGAGCGCTCCGGGTGGCCGCCGAACGGCGTCGCCGCGTTGCTCGTGGGGAACGTGATCGGCAGATGCGCCGACGGGTTGGCGTTGCCGAACAGCAGGTTGGCAGTTGCCGTGCCACCTTCTTGTCCGGGATACCACATCTCCAGCGCCGCGCGGACCGAGCCGAGCCAGGGCATCTGCACCGCGCCGTTGGTGTTGAGCACCACCGTCGTGCTGGGGTTGGCGTCCGCGATCGCCTGCACCAGCCGGTCCTGGTTGGGTCCCAGGGCCCCGACGTTCCCGGGCGTGGTCGTGGTGTTGGCGTCGTCGACGAACACCACCGCCTGGTTGGCGTTCCTCGCGGCGGCCACCGCGGCGTCCAGGTCGGCCTGCTGCGCCGCCCAGGAGAACCGGAAGGTCGGCGTGGCGGCGAGGTTCGCCTGCGGGCGGTAGGTCAGCCGGACCTGGTGCAGGCCAGGCGTGAGCGGCACGGCGACGCCGCTGTTGTCCAGGCCGAGGTACTGCCCGTTGACGGTGGGTCCGTCGGGATAGCTGTTCGGCAGGATCGTGGAGTTGTTGGCCAGCGTCTGGGTCACCCCGTCGACGACCACCGTCACGTTCGCGCTCGCGCCGGTGTTCGGGCCCTGCTGCAGGCCCGGGTTGATCCCCCGGTTGTACAGGGTGGCGTCGCCGGAGAAGGTGCCGACCGGACGCGCCATCCAGAGCTGGTAGGTGTCCGGCGCGGCGACGTCGAGGTAGCCCTCGTAGGTGTAGGTGTTGCCCTTGACCAGGTCGGTCTGCTGGCCGTTGAGGGTGGTCACCACCGTGGTGCCGAGCACGGTGCCGGCGGCGTCGGTCTCGGTGCGGGTCAGCCCCGCGGGACCCGCGGGGTCGTTGGTGGTGCGGAGGGCGGTGGACGGCACGACGGTGCCGATCCGGTCGATGCCCGGGACGTAGGACACGATGGCGTCGCCGTTCTGCTGGGTCAGCGCGTCGTACGGCGTGATGTTGTTGCGGTCCCCGAAGCCGCGGGCCCGCTCGCCGCCCG
>JBIOYO010000029.1:0-3618 GCA_044870175.1 Nocardioidaceae bacterium
TCACGGAGTTGGCCGCCTTGGCGACCGCGCGCTCGGGGTCCTGGGACTCGGCGGCGGCGATGGTGGCGATCTCGGCGCCGACCATCGAGAAGATCACCGTGACGATGGCGGCGGTGAGCGCCCACGCTCCGTTGGGCAGGAAGCCGCCGTGGTCGGTCAGGTTGCTGAAGTCGAAGTCGGCTCCGGGCCACAGGCCCAGCACGAACAGGGAGCCGGTGATCAAGAAGAAGATGATCGCGGCCACCTTGATGCCGGCGAACCAGAACTCGAACTCGCCGAACGACGAGACCGAGATCAGGTTCGTGCCGGTCATGAGCAGCATCAGCACGAGTGCCAGGAACCAGGTCGGCCAGTCGGGCTCGAGCCAGTAGTTGAGGATCCCGGCGCCGGCGACCGCCTCGAAGCCGACCACGATCACCCAGAAGTACCAGTACAGCCATCCGACGGAGAAGCCGGCCCAGTCGCCGAGCGCCTTGCGAGAGTAGTCGGCGAAGGAGCCCGTGGACGGGTTGGCCACCGCCATCTCGGCGAGCATGCGCATCACCATGATGATCAGCACGCCGCACAGGGCGTAGGTGAGGAAGGCGCCCGGGCCGGCCTTCTTGATCACCGCGCCGGAGCCCACGAAGAGCCCCGCGCCGATCACCCCGCCCATGGCGATCATGGTGAGCTGGCGCTGGTTGAGCGACTTCTTCAGCTCCGTGGGAGCGGCCACGTCACACCTCCGTGCGGCTCGTGGGGCGGGGGCGGGTGGGCATGAGGTGGAGCTGCGGCATCGCGCGTCCTTCCGAGACGACTCCGGGCCAGGGGTGCTCTCGCACCGTAACGCTTGTTACGTGCCTGGTCCAGAGGTAGGGTGCGGGCCCGGCATCAACACGCGGGGCGGCGTCACGGTTGTTACGCGCCGGTGTACGGGTCGGGTCGGGCGGCAGGATGGACGCATGTCACAGCAGGGGTCGGTGCCGCAACGGCTGCCCGGGACCGCGCCGGACAACTGGCTCGACCCGCCGTTCAGCTCCTGGGCGCTGTGGCACCTCGACGAGCTGGTCCGCTGCGCCCGGGTGCGGCGCGGCGCCGGGCCGGCGCGACCGCTTCCCGCCCATCCCGAGCCGCCCGCCCTCGACGGAGTGCCGGTCACGCGCACCAACGGCGACGAGGTCAGCGTCGAGGAGGTGTTCGCGACCACGCACACGGACGCCTTCGCCGCACTCCACGACGGCCGGCTCGTGGTCGAGCGCTACCGGTACGCCGGTGCGGAGCACGGTCTTCACGGCGTGCTGTCGATCACCAAGTCGGTCGTCGGGTGCGTGGCCGGCGTGCTCGCCGACCGTGGCGACCTCGACCTGACCCGACCGGTCCAGGACTACGTCCCCGAGCTCGCGGAGTCCGGCTACAGCGGCGCCACGGCGCGCCACCTGCTCGACATGCGCAGCGGCGTCCGGTTCGTCGAGGACTACATCGACCCCGAGTCCGACATCAGCCGGCTCGAGCGGGCGTTGGGCCAGGAGGGCCTGGCCACCTTCCTGATGACGCTGCGCCGGGAGCGCGAGCACGGCGGGCACTTCCTGTACCGGTCGGCGGAGACCGACGTCCTGGGCTGGGTGTGCGAGCGAGCCTCCGGCCGGCCGTTGGCGGAACTGGTCTCCACGATCGTGTGGGAGCCCATCGGCGCGGAGCACGACGCCGTCCTCAGCACCGACGTCAACGGCATGGCGGTCGCGGACGGCGGCCTCGCCGCCAGCGCGCGGGACCTGCTGCGGTTCGGGCAGATGCTGCTGGAGCTGGGCACGGTCGCCTGGGACGACGTGCGCCGGCAGGTCGTGCCGGCCCGCTGGGTCCGCGACGCATGGGCGGTCGGGGCCGACATCAGGAGCGCGTTCCTGGGCTCCCCGAACGAGGTCTCGATCCCCGGCGGCTGGTACCGCAACCAGTTCTGGTTCCGTCCCGGCCCGTCGGGGGACGTGCTGCTGTGCATCGGCATCCACGGCCAGCTGCTCTACGTCTGCAGGCGCACGCGCACCGTGTGCGTGAAGCTGTCCAGCTGGCCGACCCCGCAGAACCCCCGCCATCTGCAGGACGCGCTGCGCGCGTGCGACGCGATCAGCGCGCGTCTCGGAGGCGCCGCCGCGGCACAGGGTGCCTCACGCGGCGTCGCGGGCGTGGCGGCGGGGCTCACCCGTGTGCAACGCTCGTCGCGCGCGCCACGCCAGTTCCCCAGCTGAACCCCCCGCCAGCCCGCGTCAGACCCGAAGGAGCGCTCATGAGCGGCCCCCAGCACCTCAACGGCATCCCGGAGATCCGGACGTTCTTCCGGACCAACGAGCAGCCGATCTACTTCTTCGGTCCGACGGCGTTCAACCTGCTCGGCATCGACCGGTGGGTGCGCAACTTCCAGTACGTCGTCTACTACGACTCCTGGGACGGCCTGCACCCGCGGGTCTTCACGCCGCGGAACAAGCCGTACGTGGAGTTCGAGTCCAGCGAGCACATCACCAACTACCTGTTGCGCGACCCGGAGGTGCAGGAGTACCTGCGCCGCCGCGGCGGCCGGCCGAAGATCGCGATGGTGTTCTTCGACGAGGAGTCCGAGCAGCTGTGCCAGGAGCTGGGATACGACCTGATCCTGCCCCACGACGAGCTGCGCCGCCGGCTGGACTCCAAGATCGTCACCACCCAGCTCGGCAACGAGGCCGGCGCGGCGTCGGTGCCGAACGTGCTCGGCTACGCCGACAGCTGGGAACAGCTCCGGACGCTGAGCGAGTCCGCCGGGCTCGGCACGGACCTGGTCGTGCAGACGCCGTACGGCGACTCGGGCAAGACCACCTTCTTCGTCGCCAAGGAGAAGGACTGGGACCGGGACGCCAAGAACATGCTCGGCCAGGAGCTCAAGGTGATGAAGCGCATCGACAACCTGGCGGTCGCCGTCGAGGCGTGCATCACCAGGCACGGCACCATCGTCGGCCCGTTCATGATGGACCTCACCGGCTACCCCGAGCTGACGCCGTACAAGGGCGGCTGGTGCGGCAACGACCTGTACCCCGACGCGCTCACGGCCAGGCAGCGCAGCACGGCGATCAGCCACGTGCGCAGGCTCGGTGACCGGCTGGCGCAGGAGGGCTACCAGGGGTTCCTGGAGATCGATGTTCTCATTGACAAGAACACCGACGACGTCTACCTCGGCGAGCTGAACCCCCGTATCTCCGGTGCCTCGTCGATGACGAACGTGACGGCCGGGGCGTACGCCGACGTGCCGCTGTTCCTGTTCCACCTGCTGGAGTTCATGGACGTCGACTACACGGTCGACGTCGAGGAGATCAACGACCGGTGGTTCGAGCTGGCCGCGATCGACGTCTGGTCGCAGCTGATCATGAAGGAGCCGGTGGACGCGGTCGAGCACATCCTCGCCGCGCCGCGCACGGGCACGTGGCGGCTCGGGGAGGACGGCTCGATCGGGTACGCCGGCGTGAGCAACGACTGGCACGACATCACCAGCGAGGACGAGGCGTTCTTCATGCGGGTGTACGCCGCCGGCGACTACCGGTTCAAGGGCGCCGACCTCGGCATCCTGGTCACCAAGGGCCGCATGCAGACGTCGGAGGGCCTGACCAGCAAGTGCCG
>JBIOYO010000030.1:0-3347 GCA_044870175.1 Nocardioidaceae bacterium
GCGGCGTACACCGACTCACCGGCCTCCACGTGTCCGGCCGCGGCGGCCGCCCAGTGCCCGTCCAGGTAGCCGGTGCGGCCGCGCAGCTGCACCAGCACCTCGGTGTCCCCGCCGGTCCCGCGCAGCAGGTAGAGGTAGGCGGCCGGGACCAGCCGGAACCGAGCGGTCAGGGCCGTCAGGGCCGGCGGGGCGGCGCGGGGGGCGGGCCCGACGGGGGGATGTCGTCGTCCTTCCCGTCCAGGCTGTCCAGGGCGCCCTTGGCCTTCTCGGCGGCGGTGTCCAGCTTGTCTGTGTGCTTGCGACCCGTGCGCTCGTCCACGACGTGCTTGGCCTTGTCGATGCCGTCGGCGATCTTGGGTCCCGCCTTGTCGACCGCCTGGGTGGCCGCGCTCTTCGCCTGACCTGCCAGGCCCTTCGCCTTGTCCAGCAAGCTCATGTGGGTCTCTCCTCGCTGAGGGTCTGCCGTGCCGCCTGCGAGCGTAGCCCCGACGCCACGCCCGGCCGGCGCCGGCTCTGCGACACTCCGGACATGCCCGGCCCGGTCCCCGTCGTCCCCGTCGTCGCCGTCGTGGGCGCCACGGCCGCGGGCAAGTCGCAGCTGGCGATGGACCTGGCGGAGCGGCTCGGCGGCGAGGTGGTCAACACCGACGCCATGCAGCAGTACCGAGGCATGGACATCGGCACCGCCAAGGTCACCGCGGAGGAGCGTCGGGTGCCGCACCACCTGCTCGACGTCCTCGACGTCACCGAGACCGCCAGCGTCGCGGCCTTCCAGCGCGCCGCCAGGGCCGTGGTGGCCGACTGCCGGGCGCGCGGCGTGGTGCCGGTGCTGGTCGGCGGCTCGGCGCTCTACACCCGCGCGGTCCTGGACGACTTCGCGTTCCCGGGCACCGACGCCGCGCTGCGGGCCGGCCTGGAGGACCGGCTGGCACGCGCCGGAGCGGCCGCCCTGCACGCCGAGCTGGCGCGGGTCGACCCCGAGGCGGCGGCGTCGATCCTGCCCGCCAACGGCCGCCGTGTGGTGCGGGCGCTCGAGGTGGTCACCCTGACCGGCCGCCCGTTCCGGGCCTCGCTCCCACAGCGCTCGTACGTCGACCAGCACACCGTCCAGGTCGGCGTGCGCATCGAGCGCGAGGTCTCCGACCGCCGCATCGCCGAACGGGTGGACCGCATGTGGCGCGACGGACTGGTCGACGAGGTGCGCGGGCTGGTGGCGCGGGGGCTGCGGGACGGCCGCACGGCCAAGGAGGCGCTCGGCTACAAGCAGGTCCTGGCGTTCCTCGACGGGCACAGCACCGAGGAGGAGGCCAGGGCCGCCACCGTCCGCGGCACCCGCCGGTTCGCCCGCCGGCAGGACAGCTGGTTCGGCAAGGACCCGCGCGTGGCATGGGTCTCGTGGGACGACCCCGGCCGGCTCGACGCCGCGCTGACCGCGGTGGCCGGGCGCCGACCCGGTTGACCGGGCCCGCGCGCGGGTAGAGGACTCCGCGTCTGCACTCGGGAGGACGCCATGCCGAAGACCACCACCCTGTCCTGCGCCGCCGTCGCCGTGACGGCGCTCCTCCTCGGCGGGACCGGCCCGGCACCGGCCGCGGAGCAGGCGGCGTGGCCCGCCCCGGCCAAGGCGCCCACCGCCGTCGGGTACGGCGGCGCGGTCGCCTCGGTCGACGCGGACGCGACCCGCATCGGCCTGCGGGTGCTGCGCCGCGGCGGCAACGCCGTGGACGCGGCCATCGCCACGGCCGCGGCGCTCGGCGTGACCGAGCCCTACAGCGCCGGGCTCGGCGGCGGCGGCTACTTCGTCTACTACGACGCCCGCAGCGGCCGGGTGCGCACCATCGACGGCCGCGAGACCGCCCCTCGGAGCATGCCGGACGACGCGTTCGTCGACCCCGCCACCCAGACGACGTACCCGTTCACCCCGGACCTGGTCACCAGTGGCGTCTCGGTCGGCGTCCCGGGCACCCCGGCGACCTGGCAGGAGGCCTCCGACCTGTGGGGACGCCTGCCGCTGCGGCGGGTGCTGCGCCCCGCGGCGCGCCTCGCCGAGCGCGGGTTCGTCGTCGACGAGACCTTCGCGCTGCAGACGGCGGAGAACCAGCGGCGCTTCGAGGCCTACACCTCCACGCCGCGGCTGTTCCTGCCAGGCGGCGAGCCGCCCGAGGTGGGCAGCGTCCTGCGCAACCCCGGCCTGGCCCGGACGTACCGCATGCTCGGCCGCCGCGGCATGGACGCGTTCTACCGCGGCCGGCTCGCCCGCCAGATCGCCCGGCTCGTCCAGGACCCACCGGTCAGCCCCGACACCGACCTGCCGGTGCCCGCCGGCTTCCTCCACGTGAGCGACCTGCGTGACTACGAGCCGATCCTGCGCAGGCCGACGCACGTGCGCTACCGCGGCCTGGACGTCTACGGGATGGCCCCGTCGTCCTCCGGCGGGTCGACCGTGGGCGAGGCGCTGAACATCCTGGAGACCTTCCCGCTGGGCGCGATGGGCCCGGTGCCGTTCCTGCACCGCTACCTCGAGGCGACCGCGCTCGCGTTCGCCGACCGCAACGCGGGCGTCGGCGACCCGGCCTACGTCGACGTGCCGCTGCGGACCCTGCTGTCGGACCGCTTCGCCGCCGCCCGCGCGTGCCGGATCGACCCCGACCGGGCCGCGGCCAAGCCAGTGGCCGCGGCAGCCATCCCGGGCTGGCAGGACGACTGCGAGGAGCCCGCGGGAGAGGTGTCCGCGGACCCGGGGGACACCGAGAACCGGGAGACCACCAACCTCACTGTCGCCGACCGCTGGGGAGGCGTGGTGGAGTACACGCTGACCATCGAGCAGACCGGCGGGTCCGGGATGCTGGTGCCCGGGCGAGGGTTCCTGCTGAACAACGAGCTCACCGACTTCACCACGACCTACCCCGCCCCGGACGGCGACCCGAACCGGATCCAGCCCGGCAAGCGGCCCCGCTCGTCGATGTCGCCGACCATCGTCGTGAGGGACGGCGACCCGTGGCTGGCCCTCGGCTCGCCCGGCGGGTCGACGATCATCACCACCGTCACCCAGGTGCTGCTCAACCGGGTGGACCGCGACCTCTCCCTGCCCGACGCGGTCGCGGCACCCCGGGCCTCACAGCGCAACACCGCGGCCGTGACCGCCGAGCAGGAGTTCCTCGACACCTACGGGACGCAGCTGACCGCCCTCGGCCACACCCTGGCCGTGGCCGGCCGGCCGGGCAGCAGTGCGGCGGAGATCGGCGCGGTGACCGCGGTCGAGATCGGTCGCCGGGGCGTGCTGACCGCGGCGGCCGAGCCCCGGCGGCGAGGTGGTGGGGCCGCGGCGGTGGTGCGCCCCGTCGGCT
>JBIOYO010000031.1:0-4372 GCA_044870175.1 Nocardioidaceae bacterium
CGGCTGCGGTTCCTCGCGGTCAACCTCACCGGGGCGCTGCGCGCCATCCCGTCACTCGGGCTGCTGTTCGTGGCGGTCATGATGGTCGGCGGGCGGCTGACCGGCGACGCGGCGTACCTGGTGCCCACCGTGCTGGTCCTCGTCGTGCTCGCCGTGCCCCCGGTGCTGGCCGGGGTGTACGCCGGGGTCGAGCAGGTCGAACCCGCCGCCCGCGACGCCGCCCGCGGGATGGGCATGACCGGCACGGAGGTGCTGTGGCAGGTGGAGGTGCCCTGCGCGCTGCCGCTGGTGCTGTCCGGGGTCCGCTCCGCGGCGCTGCAGGTCGTGGCCACGGCCACGCTCGCCGCCACCGTGGGTCTCGGGGGGCTGGGCCGGTTCCTCATCGACGGGCTCTCGGTCCGCGACTACCCCCAGATGGCCGGCGGCGCGATCGTCGTCGCCGCGCTGGCCCTGGCCGTCGAGGGCATCTTGAGCCTCGTGGCGCGGGTCGTGGTATCTCCGGGCCTGACCGGCAAGACTGGGCTCCGCCGCGGACGCCCCCGCGGTGCACGGCCGGTCCCGGTCGCTGCCGGCCTCGACCCCGCTACTGGCCCCTCCGACGAACCCCGTGGCTGACTGCCTCCGCTCACGCACCCGACGAAAGGCCCCCCATGAAGCGCCTCACCGCCACGTCCGCCCTGTCCGCTCTGGCCCTCACTGCCACCGTCGCCCTTGCCGGGTGCGGCGGCGATGAGGACCCGCTGTCGGAGGACTCCGGAGGCGGCGAGAAGGTCGTGGTCGGGTCGGCGAACTTCCCCGAGAGCGCGCTGCTCGCCGAGATCTACGCCGGCGCCCTGGACGCCAAGGGCGTCGACGTGGACACCAACCTCAACATCGGGGCGCGGGAGGCGTACATCCAGGGCATCCAGGACGGCTCCATCGACCTGCTGCCGGAGTACACCGGCAACCTGCGGCTCTACTTCGACGACTCGCTCACCGCCACGGCGCCCGACGCGGTGTACGACGAGCTGGTCAAGGCGCTGCCCGACGGCCTCACGGTGCTGGAGAAGTCCGAGGCCGAGGACAAGGACTCCGTCGTCGTCACGTCGGAGACCGCGGACAAGTACCAGCTGGCCTCGATCGGCGACCTGGCTCCGGTGGCCGGCGACCTCACCCTCGGCGGCCCGCCGGAGTGGAAGACCCGGCAGACCGGGGTGCCCGGACTGAAGGCGAAGTACGACGTCGTCTTCGGCGACTTCCGTGAGCTCGACGCGGGTGGCCCGCTCACCCTCAAGGCGCTGCTCAACGGGCAGATCGATGCCGGCAACCTGTTCACCACCGACCCTCACGTCGCCGCCGAGGGCCTGGTGCCGCTGGAGGACCCGGAGTCGTTGTTCGCGGCGCAGAACGTCGTGCCGCTGATCCGCGACGACGCCGTCACCGACGAGGTCGAGTCCACGCTGAACGACGTGTCCGCCGCGCTGACCACCGACAACCTGGGCGAGATGGTGTCCAAGGTGGTCATCGACAAGCAGGACCCCGAGGACGTGGCCGGCGCGTTCCTCGACGACAACGACCTGCGCTGAGGCGGCGCTCCTCGTCGTGGCTGCCCCGCCTCACGTCGACACCGAGGTCGGCCGGCTGCGGACGGTGCTGCTGCACCGTCCGGGCGCCGAGCTGGCCAGGCTGACGCCTCGCAACAACGACGCGTTGCTGTACGACGGCATCCCCTGGGTCGGCCGCGCCCAGGAGGAGCACGACGCGTTCGCCCAGGCGCTGCGCGACCGGGGTGTCGAGGTGCTCTACCTCCTCGACCTGCTCACCGAGACGCTGGCCGACGACGACGCCCGCGCCGCTGCGGTGGCCGACGTCGTCGCCGTACGCCATCTGGGTGAGACCCTGCGGCAGTACCTCGCGAGCGCGCTGCTCGACGAGCCGCCGGAGGACCTCGCCGTGTCGTTGACGGCGGGCATCCGCAACGACGAGCTGCGGGGTGGGCGGGGCCTGGTCACCAGCCTGCTGCCGGCCGACGAGTTCGTCGTGGACCCGCTGCCGAACCTGCTGTTCACCAGGGACTCCTCGGTGTGGGTGCACGACCGGGTGGCGGTCACGTCGCTGGCCATGCCGGCCCGGGCGCGGGAGACCCAGCTCACCGAGCTGGTCTACTCCCGGCACCCGCGCTTCGCAGGCACCAACCGGCAACGGCCGCTGCACGGCTGGCGCCGGGAGCACGTCGAGGGCGGCGACGTCCTGCTGCTCTCCCCGGGCGTCGTCGCGGTGGGAGTGGGCGAGCGCACCACTCCGGCCGGCGCCGAGCGGCTCGCGCGGGAGATGTTCGCGGCCGGCGTCGCGCACACCGTGCTCGCCGTCCCGATCGCCCAGGAGCGCGCGACCATGCACCTGGACACCGTCTGCACGATGGTCGACGCCGACAAGGTGGTGATGTACCCCAATGTCGCCGACCGGCTGCAGGCGCACACGGTGACCGTCCGGGACCGCCAGGGTGCCGGCGGCGGGCCGGTCGGGGAGGACCTGGTGCTGAATGTGGCGGGTCCCGAGCCGTTCCTGGCGGCGGCCGCCCGGTCCATGGGCATCGACGCGCTGGTCCACATCGCCACCGGGCTCGACCCGGTCACCGCCGAGCGCGAGCAGTGGGACGACGGCAACAACACCCTGGCCATCTCGCCCCGGCTCGCGGTCGCCTACGAGCGCAACGTGGTCACCAACTCACGGCTGGAGGCCGCCGGCATCGAGCTGGTCACCATCGCCGGCTCGGAGCTCGGGTCGGGCCGGGGCGGCCCCCGGTGCATGTCGTGCCCGATCGTTCGGGACCCTGTGTAGGCGCCCCGCGGCTCTCGCCGCCCCGGCCGGTCAGCGGCCCTCCTGTGCCGCCTTCGTGAACATGTCGACCACAGCCTCGTTGAACGCCGGTAGATCGTCGGGCTTGCGACTGGTCACGAGCTTGCCGTCGACCACGACCTCCTCGTCGACCCAGGTCGCTCCGGCGTTGGTGAGGTCGGTGCGCAGGCTCGGCCACGAGGTGAGTGTGCGGCCGCGCACGACGCCCGCCTCGACCAGCGTCCACGGTGCGTGGCAGATCGCCGCCACCGGCTTGTCCTCGGTGAAGAACGACTCCACGAACGCCACCGCGTCGGGGTCGGTCCGCAGCTGGTCGGGGTTGGCGACGCCACCGGGCAGGACCAGGCCGAGGAACGCCGAGGGGTCCGCGTCGGCGACGGTCTGGCCGACCTCGAACGTGTCCGCCTTGTCGAGGTGGTTGAACGCCTGCACCTTGCCCCGCTCCAGTGACACCAGCACGGGCTGGCCGCCGGCCTCCTCCACCGCCTTCCACGGCTCGGTGAGCTCCACCTGCTCGATGCCCTCGCCCGCCACCAGGAACGCCACCTTCCCGCCGTTCAGCCTCACGCTGGACTCCTCCACGGTTCCTCCCTCTGCTCGTCTCGCGGCTGGTCTCGCTGCTCGTCTCGTCCCGGTCTCCTCCCCTGTCTGGTGACCGCCCCCGACTGCCCGCAAACCTCACCCCCGAACCCTGCCGAGCCGTCGTATCCGCGTGGCGTGGGGGCGCCGAGCCGTCGAATCTGCACTTCCCTCGGTCCTCTGCCGCCTCCCATGACGCGTCCGCCGTGGAAAGCGGCAAGGCGTCTCGATCCCATGGGAAACCGCCGACCGACACGAGCAGAAGTGACGGGTCGAGCCCGTTTCGGCGGGCACTTGTGACGGCTCGGCGTCCTCGGAAGGTGCAGAAGAGACGGCTCGGCGTCCTCGGGAGGTGCAGAAGAGACGGGTCGGCGGGCTCGGGCGGGCGCGGTCTCCGGCTCCATCGCCACTACGCTGGCGGCGTGCCAGCCCGCTACTCCTACCTCGGCCCGGAAGGGACGTTCACCGAGCAGGCGCTGCGGTCGCTGCCGATGGCGGCCGCAGCCGAGCTGCACCCCTGCAGCACGGTGACGGTGGCGCTGGACGACGTGCGCACCGGTGAGGCGGACGGTGCCGTGGTGCCGATCGAGAACTCCGTCGAGGGCTCGGTGCCGGTGACCCTGGACGAGCTGGCCCTCGGCGAGCCGCTGATGATCACGCGCGAGATGACCGTGCCGGTCGCGTTCTCGCTGCTGGCGCGCAAGGGCACGGCGATGTCCGGCGTACGCCGGGTGGCGACGCACCCGCATGCCGCGGCCCAGACCCGCCGCTGGTGCGCGGAGCACCTGCCGGAGGCGGAGGTCGTCCACACCACGTCCACCGCCGCCGCGTCCGCGTCGCTGGTCGAGGGGGACCCGCCGTGGGACGCCGCGATCTCCGCCCCGCTCGCGGCGGAGCACTACCGGCTCGCGGTGCTGGCGGAGGGCATCGGCGACAACCCCGACGCGGTGACCCG
>JBIOYO010000032.1:0-2476 GCA_044870175.1 Nocardioidaceae bacterium
GCCGTTTCCTCCCGCTGTCCGCCGCCGCGGTGAACGAGTACCTCGGTGACCTCTTCCGCGCCGAGGTGACGGCGAAGGACTTCCGCACCTGGCACGGGACGGTGCGCGTGGCCGCGTCGCTCGGGGCCCTCGAGCGCGCTTCGACCCGCACGCGACGCGACAAGCAGGTGCGGGGGGCCATCGCCGAGGCCGCGGACTACCTCGGCAACACCCCGGCTGTGGCCCGGTCCGCCTACGTCGACCCGCGGGTGCTCGACCTGTTCGAGGACGGCACGACGATCGCCGCCGCCGTCCGCCGCGCCTCTCCGGACCCCCGCCGCCGCCAGGACCAGCTCGACCGGGCGACCGTCAGGCTGCTTGCCGACTAGTGTCCTCGACCCGCCGGTGTGCGATGTTGACGATCAGACCGACGCGGACAGCGCCCAGCGCCGGCAGCTGGGGGCCAGGTGTCGAGCCAGGAGCGTCTGGCCGGCCTCTGCGCGCCGGGCCGTCGCGAACGCCCACGGCTGCGAGTTGCCCGCGGACGGCGCCCAGCGGGCGGCCTCCAGCAGGAGCGACACGTCCTCGTCGTCGAGGACATGGCCAGAGTCGAACGCGAGCGGGCTGGAACGTCCGCGCAGCAGTGGCTGGAGTGCCCTGCCACCGGCCTCCTGGTGTTCGCTCACCGCAGCTCTGCGATCGGGACACACCCTGGCATGCAACCCTCAGACGTTCGCCCGGCACGTCCGACCAGCACCGGAACATCTCTCACCGGTACCTCGGACCAGCTGAAGGGGTGAACGGGATCAGCGCTCGACGGTGCCGGCGATGAACGCCTCGAGCTGGGCGCGGCCCTGGTCGTCGGGCATCTGCACCGGCGGTGACTTCATCAGGTACGTCGACGCGGACAGGATCGGCCCGCCGATGCCGCGGTCCTTGGCGATCTTGCAGGCCCGGATCGCGTCGATGATGATGCCGGCGCTGTTCGGGGAGTCCCACACCTCGAGCTTGTACTCCAGGTTCAACGGCACGTCACCGAACGCCCGCCCCTCCAGACGGACATAGGCCCACTTGCGGTCGTCGAGCCACTGCACGTAGTCCGACGGGCCGATGTGGACGTTCCTGGCGCCGAGGTCGTGGCTGATGTTCGAGGTCACCGACTGCGTCTTGGACAGCTTCTTGGACTCCAGCCGCTCCCGCTCGAGCATGTTCTTGAAGTCCATGTTGCCGCCGACGTTGAGCTGGTAGGTCCGGTCCAGGACGACGCCGCGGTCCTCGAACAGCTTGGCCAGGACCCGGTGGGTGATGGTCGCGCCGACCTGGGACTTGATGTCGTCGCCCACGATCGGCACGCCGGCGTCGGTGAACCGCTGCGCCCAAGCGGGGTCGCTGGCGATGAACACGGGCAGCGCGTTGACGAAGCCCACGCCGGCCTCGAGCGCGCACCGGGCGTAGAACTTGTCGGCCTCCTCCGAGCCCACCGGCAGGTACGAGACCAGCACGTCGGCGCCGGACTCGCGCAGCGTCGCCACAACGTCGACCGGCTCGGCGTCGGCCTCCTCGATCGTCTCGCGGTAGTACTTGCCCAGGCCGTCCAGCGTGTGCCCTCGCTGCACGGTCACGCCCATGGGCGGCACGTCGGCGATGCGGATGGTGTTGTTCTCCGAGCTGGTGATCGCCTCGGAGAGGTCGAAGCCGACCTTCTTGGCGTCGACGTCGAACGCCGCGACGAACTCGACGTCGCCGACGTGGTAGTCGCCGAACCGCACGTGCATCAGCCCGGGCACGCGTGCGTGCGGGTCGGCGTCGCGGTAGTACTCGACGCCTTGGATCAGGGAGGTGGCGCAGTTGCCGACCCCCACGATGGCTACCTTGACCGATCCCATGGGACTTCCTCCTTGACGTGCCTCGCGTGGGGCCTCTAGCTGGTCGGGGTCGTGCGGTCGGGCGCTGCTGCGGCGGCTGGCGAGTCACCGGGCCGGGCCGCCCGGTCGCGCTCCGCGGCGATCAGGCCGGAGAGCCAGCGGACCTCCGCCTGGACCGACTCCAAGCCGTGCCGGTGCAGCTCCGCGGCGTACATGTCCATCTCCTGCTGCGTGCGGTTGAGCTGGCCCTGCACCCGGGCCAGCCGCTCCTCCAGCCGGGTGCGCCGGCCCTCCAGGATCCGCAGCCGGATCGCCAGGTCGGTGCGCCCGAAGAACGCGAACCGGACGTCGAAGCTGTCGTCCTCCCACGTCGACGGCCCCGCCTCGGACAGCACCGAGGTGAACCGGTCGCTGCCGGTCGGGGTCAGCTCGTAGACGATCCGACGCCGCCGGCTCGCAGCCGCCCTGCCGTGCCCGGCGTCGGCACTCACCTGCTCGGTGATCCACCCGGCCTTGAGCATCTTCGCAAGGGCCGGGTACAGCGAGCCGTAGGAGAGCAGCCGCCCCCAGCCCAGCACGCTGCCCAGCTGCTTGCGCAGCTCATACCCGTGCATGGGCCGCTCGTGCAGGAG
>JBIOYO010000033.1:0-2669 GCA_044870175.1 Nocardioidaceae bacterium
CGCCGCAAGCGCCAGATCGACCCGCTGGAGCTCGTCCCGGGCGACTACGTGGTGCACGAGCAGCACGGCGTCGGCCGCTACGTGGAGATGCGCCAGCGCGAGGTGCAGGGCGCGACCCGGGAGTACCTGGTCCTGGAGTACGGCGCGTCGAGGCGCGGCGGGCCGCCGGACCGGCTCTATGTGCCGACCGACCAGCTCGACCAGGTCACCCGCTACGTCGGCGGCGAGCAGCCGACGCTGGACCGGCTGGGCGGCGCGGACTGGGCCCGCCGCAAGGGCCGGGCCCGCAAGGCGGTGCGCCAGATCGCCGCGGAGCTGATCAAGCTGTACGCCGCCCGGCAGGCGACGAAGGGACACGCCTTCGGGCCGGACACGCCCTGGCAGCGCGAGCTGGAGGACGCGTTCGGCTTCGTGGAGACCCCCGACCAGCTCACCACCGTCGACGAGGTCAAGGCCGACATGGAGCGGCAGGTGCCGATGGACCGGCTGGTCTGCGGCGACGTCGGCTACGGCAAGACCGAGATCGCCGTGCGCGCGGCGTTCAAGGCCTTGCAGGACGGCAAGCAGGTCACCGTCCTGGTGCCGACCACCCTGCTCGTGCAGCAGCACCTGTCGACGTTCACCGAGCGGATGGGCGCCTTCCCGGTCGTCGTACGCGGGCTGTCGCGGTTCCAGACCGACAAGGAGGCCGCCGAGGTCGTCGCCGGACTGGCCGACGGCACTGTCGACATCGTGATCGGCACCCACCGGCTGCTGAACCCCGATATCAGGTTCAAGGACCTCGGCCTGGTCGTCGTCGACGAGGAGCAGCGCTTCGGCGTCGAGCACAAGGAGCAGCTGAAGCGGCTGCGGACGGCCGTGGACGTCCTCGCCATGTCCGCCACGCCGATCCCGCGGACGCTGGAGATGGCGGTCACCGGCATCCGCGAGATGTCCACGATCACCACCCCGCCGGAGGAGCGGCACCCGGTGCTGACCTACGTCGGCGGCTACGAGGACCGGCAGGTGACCGCCGCGGTCCGCCGCGAGCTGCTCCGCGAGGGGCAGGTGTTCTACATCCACAACCGGGTGAACACGATCGAGAAGGCGGCCGCGCGGCTGCGCCGGCTGGTGCCCGAGGCGCGCGTCGCGGTGGCGCACGGCCAGATGGGCGAGCACCAGCTCGAGCAGGTCATGGTGGACTTCTGGGAGAAGAAGGCCGACGTGCTGGTCTGCACCACGATCGTGGAGTCCGGCCTGGACGTGTCCAACGCCAACACCATGGTCATCGAGCGGGCCGACGCCCTCGGCCTCTCCCAGCTGCACCAGCTCCGCGGCCGGGTGGGCCGCAGCCGTGAGCGCGCCTACGCCTACTTCCTGTTCCCGCCCGAGAAGCCGCTGACCGAGACCGCCCACGAGCGCCTGGCGACCCTCGCCCAGCACTCCGACCTCGGCGGCGGCATGGCCATCGCGATGAAGGACCTGGAGATCCGCGGTGCCGGCAACCTCCTCGGCGGGGAGCAGTCCGGGCACATCGCCGACGTCGGGTTCGACCTGTACGTGCGCCTGGTCGGGGAGGCCGTGGAGGAGTACAAGGGCGGTCCCGCAGACGGGGTCCCCCGGGACGTCAAGATCGAGCTGCCGGTCGACGCGCACCTGCCGCACGACTACATCGGCTCGGAGCGGCTGCGGCTGGAGATGTACAAGCGGCTGGCCGAGGTCACCAGCGACGCCGACGTGGCCGCCCTCCGCGACGAGCTGCTCGACCGGTACGGCGAGCCGCCCGAGCCGGTGCGCAGCCTGCTCGACGTGGCGAGGCTCCGCGCACGGGTTCGCGCGGCGGGGCTGACCGACGTGACCCTGCAGGGCAAGTACGTGCGGTTCGCCCCCGTCGAGCTGCCCGAGTCCGCCACGGTGCGGCTCGACCGGCTCTACCCGCGCAGCATTGTCAAGCCCGGCGTGCGTACGATGCTGGTGCCGCGGCCCTCCACCGCGGCGGTGGGCGGTCGGCCGCTCCGCGACGAGGCACTGCTCGCCTGGGCGCGCGAGGTGGTCGACACCGTCGTGGACAGGCTCCCGGCGGCGCCCGTGACCAGCAGCTGAGGGAGCCAGGAATGCGCCGAGGGCTGACAGCGACCGTGACCGCCGCCGCCGCCACGATGGCGCTGACCGGGTGCTCGGCGCTGTCGCCCGGGGTGGCGGCCGACGTCGAGGGTCACACCTTCAGCACGGCCGAGGTCGACGACCTCGCCGACGCGCTGTGCGCGGTCAACTCCGCCCAGGCGTCCTCGGGCGCCACCGAGGTGAGCGGCCGGCAGGTCCGGGGCGCGGCGGTGAGCCGGCTGGTCCAGGTGCAGCTCGCCGAGCAGCTCGGCGAGCAGGAGGGCCTCCGCCCCGACGAGACCCGGGTCGCCCAGCAGCTGACGTCGGTCGAACAGCAGCTCGCCGACGTGCCCGACGACCAGCTCGCCACGTTCATGGACAGCTACGCCGAGCTGCTCCGCGGCGCCGACGTGCTCACCCAGCTCGGCCGGCGGTCGCTGTCGGAGCAGGGCCAGGAGAACGTCGAGGACAGCGCCGCCCTCGACGAGGGCAGCAGGCAGCTGCAGGAGTACGCCAAGAAGGCCGACGTCGAGGTCGACCCGCGCTTCGGCAGCTTCGAGGACGGCCAGGTCGTCCCCGGTGACGGG
>JBIOYO010000034.1:0-4375 GCA_044870175.1 Nocardioidaceae bacterium
GGAGCTGGTCCTGCGGATGGGCGGCCGGCTCCGGCTGCTCCAGAGCCCGGGCCGGGAGGGACGGCACCGCACGCTGCGCGCGATGGTGAGCTGGTCCTACGAGCTGCTCGACGAGCCGGGGCGGCGCGCGTTCGAGGTGCTCTCGGCGTTCGCCGGCGCCTTCACCCTGGACCAGGCCGAGCGCTTGGTCTCCGGCGTGCTCGGCACGGAGCCCGCGGAGGCGGCCGAGCAGGTGCTGGCCCTGGTGGACCGTTCCCTGGTCGCGAGCACCCCGGGAGCGCCGACGACGTACGCGCTGCTGGAGACGTTGCGCGCCTACGGCCGCGAGCGGCTGGAGCAGCGTGGCGACCTCGACCCGGTCCTCCGGGTGCACGCCGAGATGGTCGCCGGATGGGTCGGCGGGACCCTGCAGGACCTCTACACGGCCCGCCACCTGGTCGCCGTGGCGCGCTCGGCCGCAGCGTTCGACGAGGTGCGCGCGGCGTTCGGCTGGGCGCTGCAGCACGATCTGCCGCTGGCGGCGAGGCTGGCCACCGGCCCGGCGATCCTGGTCGAGCACCGGATGGCCGCGGAGGTCCCCGCCTGGGCCTCCTCGGTGGTCGCCCACCACGCCTTCGACAGCCTGGACGCGGACCGGCGGGCACAGCTGATCTGCCTGGCCGCCTCCGGGGCCCGGTTCGCCGGCGACCTCGCGACGGCACGTGACCTGGTCGATCGGGCCTCCGGGCTCGCCTTGGACCCGGCGACCCTGGCCTACGCGGAGTTCCTGGGCGGTGAGGTCGCGCTCTTCGAACGCGGCGCTGACGCCGCCCTCGCGATGCTGCCGGAGGCGATCGCCAGGGCGCGATCACGCGGCCAGCCCTCGCTGCGGAGGATGCTGGAGGGGCTCCGGGCGCTGATGCTCGGCTATCTGGGCCAGGCGCGGGAGGCGGCCACCCTGGCCGGACGGCTGGAGGGTGAGGCCGCCGCAGCCGGCGAGGACGTGGTCGCGGCCTGGGGCGCCTACGTCCGGGGCGAGGTCCTGCTCGAGGCCGACCCACCCGCAGCCGTGGCGCACCTGGACCGGGCGCTCGAGCGCGCGGCGGAGGTGGGCGACCGGTACCTGCTCGGAGTCACCCTGGTCTCCGCCGCCTCCGTCCGCGGCCGGTACGGCGCGCCCGACGAGTCGGTGCGGCTGTTCCGGCAGGCCGTCGAGCACTGGCACCACGCCGGCAACTGGACCCACCAGTGGACCACCCTGCGCAACCTGGTGGTCCTGCTCGCCCGGCTCGGCCGGCACCGCGATGCTGCGGTCGTCGCCGGCGCCGCCGCCGCGGCCGAGGGCGCCTCACCCGTGTACGGCGCCGAGGTCGACCGCCTGAGCTCCGTCCACGCCGACATCCTCACCCGCCTCGGCAGCTCCGCCTACTGGTCCGCCCTCGCCGAGGGCGCCGCCATGCACCGCGACCGGGTCGTCGAGCACGTCCTGGATGTGCTCTCGGCGGAGGCCGGGGGGTGAGCAGATTCCCATGGGATGCCGACGTTCCGCCGCCTCCCACGGCGTACGCCTCGTGGGAACCGGCGGAACGTCGCGGGAGGCGCTCAGGCGACTCGGCGTGACCGGGCTGCCGGTACGGCGACCGAGCCGGAGCCACTCGCGGGGACATGAGGAGGGCGGGGCGCCGGACCGGGGTGGCGGCGCGGGCGTGGATGGGACTGGCCCCCCGGAGCGAGGAACGAGCGAAAGGGGTGGTTGCCCGCGCCGCCGTTCCGGGGAGGTGTCCCGGCCTCCGACCGCCCACGGGTTCGTCCGGCTACCCCCGCAGCTCGTAGAACCTGAAGAACGAGAAGTCCTCGATCGGCAGGATGTCCACGGAGGAGAAGCCCGCTTCGCGGGCGTACGCCTCGAGGGTGGCCGGCCGCATCACCGTGCCGGTCGCCGCGGACGGGGCGTGGGAGCGCCCGTCGGGCAGGCAGATGAAGATGCTGCAGCCGTACATGAACCTCTCCAGGTCGTCGCCGGGGGCGGTGAACGACTCCCCGACCGCCTCGTCCATCACCACCACCGGTCCCCCCGGGCGCACGGAGGCGCGCACCGCGGCCAGCACGTCGACCGGCTGGGACATGTCGTGGACGCACTCGAAGGCGAAGGCGGCGTCGAACGCCCCCCGCTCCCCGATGTCCTCGCCGTCGACCAGGTGGAAGGTCACCCGGCCGGCGACGCCGGCCTCCGCGGCGTGGCGGCGCGCCATCTCCACCGAGGGCTCGTCGACCTCGTACCCGTCGAACCGCGCCTGCGGGTAGGCCCGGGCCAGCGCGATCGAGGCCCAGCCGGCGCCGAAGCCGACCTCGGCGATCCGGGCGCCGGGCCGGCTCAGGATCGCGTGGAGGTGCGGCACCGAGGCCAGGCGGCCGGACAGCTCGTGCTCGAACCACGGCCGGTTCAGGTCCGCCTGCGCGGTCCGGGCGTCGTCGCCGAACTCCTGCCAGCTCACGCCGCCGCCGCTGCGGTAGGCCTCCAGGAGCTCGGGCATCCGCGAGGCGGCGGACACGATGAACCGGCTGACTGGCGCGAGGTAGGCCAGGCTGGACTGGTCGGTGAGCACCTCCGCCGGACCCGGCGCGAGCTCGAAGCGCCGCTCGCCGGCGGGCTGGGACACCTCGGTGCTCAGGATCCCGTACACGGCCTGCTGCTCCAGCCACTCCCGCGCGTACCGCTCGTCGGTCCCGGTGGCCGCCGCCAGCCCCGCGGCGGTGAGCGGCCCGTCGAGCGCGAGCGCGCGGTACCACCCCAGCTGGTCCCCGAAGTACACGCTCAGCGCCTCCATGGCGCTCAGTGCGGACCCGAACAGCCGCTCGGCGAACAGGTCGGCGGACACGGTCTCGTTGGTCAGTGTGGTCATGATTCATCCTCATTTCTTGTCGTATTGCTGCTTATCGAGTCGCGCCGAAGGTACGGCGCCACAGGGTGAACCGGGTCACGGGCAGGTAGCCGATCCGCTCGATCCCCGGCCGGCTGTCGTCGCTGAACACCGAGCCGGAGACCAGGCCCGGCTCGTCGAGCAACCGCTCGCGGAGCATCGCGTGCCAGAACCCCCGGCCCCGGTGGGACCTGCGCGTGACCCCCAGCGCGAGCTGGGCGAAGCCGTGCGCGACGAACAGCGTGCCGCTCGAGACCGGCCGGCCCTCGTCGTACCCGACCCAGAGCCGCCACCGCGCGTCGTCGAGGATCCGCTCGTCGAGCAGGCTGCCCGGCTGGTACGGCAGCAGGTCGGGCATCGGGTAGCCCTCGACCGCGACCCGGGACCAGTCCTCCACGCCGGTCGCGTCGGTGACCCGGCGGACGTCCAACGGCCGCGCATCGGGCACGTGGCCACCGGGCTGGCGGACCAGGATCGGCGGGTGACCCATCAGCTCCCATCCGGAGGCGGTGAGGTCCGGCGTCGGCCAGGCACTCCACAGGTACGTCGCCGCTGGCCGGTCCCGCTTCGAGGCGACCTCGACCCGGTGCAGCAGGTCGTCCCACCCGTGCGGGCCGGTGACGGGCGCGAGGAGCACGGCCGAGCTCATCAGGTTCGCCGGCCGGCCAGGGTTGGACACGACCAGGTCGTCCTCACGGGTCGCCGTACCGCCCATGGCCTCCGCGGCCGAGGAGACGTACTCCCCCACGTTGTGCAGGAACCGGCGGACGACGGTGTCGCCGACGGGCAGGCCGGCGAGCGGCTCCCATCCGGTGGTCAGGTGCTGGCTCATGGCGGGGACGCTAGGCGGCCCCGCTTTCAGACCGCTGTCAGCGCACGTTCAGCACGCCGGTTGAGCGCGCCTGCGCTCAGGCGAGACCGTGTCGACCACCGGGACCGTGGCGAGGTCTCTGCCCACGGTCCCGAGGTTTATACACGGTCTCGGCTAGCGCCTCGACCGGCTCAACCACCGGGCGGGGGACCGTGTTGGCCACCGGGCGGGGGACCGGCTCAACCACCGGGGCGGGGGACTCAGGTCAGCTCGCGCTTGAGGATCTTCCCGGTCGCGGTCATGGGCAGGCTGTCGCGGAACTCCACGACCCTCGGGTACTTGTACGCCGCCATCTCGTCCTTGGCCCACTCGACCAGCTCGTCCTCGGTCAGCTCGGCGCCGGGCTGCTTGATGACGTAGGCCTTGACCTCCTCGCCGTGGGAGGGGTGGGGGACGCCGACGACGGCGGCGAGCGACACGGCCGGATGGGTCATCAGCACCTCCTCGACCTCGCGCGGGTACACGTTGAAGCCGCCCCGGATGATCATGTCCTTGGCCCGGTCGACGATGAAGTAGAAGCCGTCCTCGTCGCAGCGGGCCAGGTCGCCGGTGCGGAACCAGCCGTCCCGCATCACCTCGGCGGTGGCCTCGGGCCGCCCCTTGT
>JBIOYO010000035.1:0-2366 GCA_044870175.1 Nocardioidaceae bacterium
TGTCGACGAACTTCTCCGCGCCGAGGTCGGCACCGAACCCCGCCTCGGTGACCACCAGGTCGGCCAGCCGCAGGCCGGCGCGGGTCGCCATGACCGAGCTGCAGCCGTGCGCGATGTTGGCGAACGGCCCGCCGTGGACGAACGCCGGCGCGCCCTCGAGGGTCTGCACCAGGTTGGGGGCGAGCGCGTCGCGCAGCATCGCCGCCATCGCACCCTGGGCGCCGATGTCGCGCGCGGTGACCGGCGCCATCGCCCGGGTGTAGCCGATGACGATGTCACCGATGCGGCGCTTCAGGTCGGCCCACGACTCGGTGAGGCAGAAGATCGCCATCAGCTCAGAAGCGACGACGATGTCGAACCCGTCCTCACGGGGGAAGCCGTTGGCGTGCCCGCCCAGGGCGACGACGACCTCGCGGAGCGCGCGGTCGTTCATGTCCAGCACGCGCTTCCAGGTGACGCTGCGGACGTCGATCTCCAGCTCGTTGCTGTGGTGCACATGGTTGTCGATCAAGGCCGCCAGCAGGTTGTTCGCGGCCGCGATCGCCGCGAAGTCCCCGGTGAAGTGCAGGTTGATGTCGGTCATCGGCACCACCTGGCTGTAGCCGCCGCCCGCCGCGCCGCCCTTCATGCCGAACACCGGTCCCATCGACGGCTCGCGCAGGCAGGCGACGGTCCGGTGTCCCATCCCATGGAGCGCGTCGGTGAGGCCGACGGTGGTCGTGGTCTTGCCCTCGCCGGGCGGCGTCGGGGACAGCGCGGTCACGAGAACGAGCCGGCCGAGCGGCCGGTCGACCAGAGTGGCCAGGTAGGTGAGGTCGATCTTGGCCTTGTAATGGCCGTACGGCACGAGGTGGCGCTCCTCGACCCCGAGGGTCTCGGCGGCCACCTCCTTGATCGGGCGCAGCCTGGCGGCGTTGGCGATCTCGATGTCGGACAGCACAGTCGTCGACCTCCCTGGGTGGGGCTCCACGGTGCACGGTAGCGCGAGCCCGCCTCCCGATGGGCCGGGGTGGGGAGCGAGCCGTGAGCACCTGTCTGCACCCCGGTCGTCGCGGAGCCGCGAGGTGGTCTCGCCGGACCGGGTCCGCGGCAGACCGACTCCACATGGTCACTCAGCCTCGTGCATCCCTTGGGCCTCGGCGAGCTGCTCGAAGACCTGGGAGATCCCGGGGTGATGGCCGACGCATGGCGGTGAGCCCTTCGCTCTACCTCGTGGACAAGTCCGCGCTCAGCCGCCTCACCGCTCCTTCCGTCGCTGAGCGCCTGAGCGGCCTGGTCGTCCAAGGGTTGGTGGGTGTCAGCATCGTGACCGAGCTCGAGGTGGGGTTCTCGGCGAGGTCGGCTCAGGACTACCATGACACCCGCGATCGCCTCGTCAACCTGTTGCCGGCGGTCGGGGTCCCGGACCGCGCTGAGGCGCGGGCGCGCGAGGTGCAGGCGTCGCTGGTACGTCGAGGGCAGCACCGGGCGGTCGGCGTTGCGGACCTGTTGATCGCCGCGACGGCGGAGCTGGCGGGGTTGGTGCTGCTGCACTACGACGCGGACTTCGACCTCATCGCCGCTGTGACCGGACAACCGACCGGGTGGGTCGTTCCGAGGGGCAGTGTCTAGCCTGAACATGCTCAACCCGGACCGCGGCAGCGACGCCCGACCGCACCGCGGAGCCGGTGACCACCGCGGGACCAGCCGTGCGGATGCTCGACGCGCATTGGCACGGCGCCTTCTCAGCCGTGGAACCGGCGCTCGACAGGGGCAGTCTCTCCGTGCTCTCGAGCAGGCGTGCCGGCCAGGCGGCCCGGGCCGGGCTTGGCCGGGGCTTGGCCGCGATTGGTGCTCCTGGTCGCTGTGCCGTACTGTTGGCCGCACAGCCAGGGGACGCCCCGTCCCGGGCTGCATCCCGTCGCCTCCCGCCGAGCCCGCGAACGTTCGCGCCGGCACTGGAGGCGCCCTCAGTCCTGGAGCATCCGCCATCCCTTCGCCCGCCTCTCCTGCCCTACCTCCGCCTGCCCTCCCCACCTCCTGCTCCTTCGCCGACCTCGGCGTCCCGGGCGTCCTGGTGCGACGGCTGGCCCACAGCGGCATCGGTTCGCCCTTCCCGATCCAGGCGGCGACCCTGCCCGACTCGATGGCCGGTCGCGACGTCCTCGGGCGTGGGCGCACCGGGTCGGGCAAGACGCTGGCCTTCGCGCTTCCGCTGGTGACCAGGCTTGCCGACGGCCGGCGTGCTCGGCCGCGACGCCCCACCGGCCTGGTGCTGGTGCCGACCCGCGAGCTGGCCTCGCAGGTCGCCGAGGTCCTGACGCCGCTGGCCGAGGCGACCGGCCTGAGGGTGACGACGGTGTTCGGCGGTGTGCCCGCCGCCAAGC
>JBIOYO010000036.1:0-4208 GCA_044870175.1 Nocardioidaceae bacterium
GGTGATGGTGAGCACCAGGTCGGTGGCGGTCGAGCCGTCGGGGAGGTCGCCGTTCAGCTTGAAGCCGACGACGCGGGGGATCAGCATGCTGACCGGCTGGCCGAGCATCGCGGCCTCGGCCTCGATCCCGCCGACGCCCCAGCCCACGACCCCGATGCCGTTGACCATCGTGGTGTGCGAGTCGGTGCCGACGCAGGTGTCGGGGTAGGCCTGGAGCTCCCCCTCGACGTCGGCTCCCTGCCGTTCAGCCTGAAGGTCCTGCTGGAGAACCTCCTGCGCACCGAGGACGGCGCCGACATCACGGCCGACGACATCAAGGCGCTGGCCGGCTGGGACGAGACCGCCGACCCCGACAAGGAGATCCAGTTCACGCCGGCGCGCGTGATCATGCAGGACTTCACCGGCGTGCCGTGCGTCGTCGACCTCGCCACCATGCGCGAGGCGATGGCCGACCTCGGCGGCGACCCCTCGAGGATCAACCCGCTCGCGCCGGCCGAGATGGTCATCGACCACTCCGTGATCGCCGACGTCTTCGGCACCCCCGAGGCGTTCGGGCGCAACGTCGAGATCGAGTACGAGCGCAACCGCGAGCGCTACCAGTTCCTGCGCTGGGGCCAGGGCGCCTTCGACGACTTCAAGGTCGTCCCGCCCGGCACCGGCATCGTCCACCAGGTCAACATCGAGCACCTGGCCCGCGTGGTGTTCACCCGGGACGCCGGGGGCGCGACGCAGGCGTACCCCGACACCTGCGTCGGCACCGACTCCCACACCACGATGGTCAACGGCATCGGCGTGGTCGGCTGGGGCGTGGGCGGCATCGAGGCCGAGGCGGCCATGCTCGGCCAGCCGGTGTCGATGCTGATCCCGCGCGTGGTCGGCTTCAAGCTCAACAACGACCTGCCCGAGGGCGCCACCGCCACCGACCTGGTGCTGACGATCACCGAGATGCTGCGCGAGCACGGTGTGGTCGGCAAGTTCGTGGAGTTTTACGGGGAGGGCGTGACCGCGCTCCCGCTGGCCAACCGGGCCACCATCGGCAACATGAGCCCGGAGTTCGGGTCCACGATCGCGGTGTTCCCCATCGACGAGGAGACGGTGAGCTACCTGCGGCTCACCGGGCGGTCCGAGGACCAGCTGGCGCTGGTGGAGCGCTACGCCAAGGAGCAGGGCCTCTGGCACGACCCCCACCTCGAGCCGCGCTACTCCGAGCGGCTCGAGCTCGACCTGGGCACGGTGGTCCCCTCGCTGGCCGGGCCCAAGCGGCCGCAGGACCGGGTCGAGGTGAAGGCGGCGAAGCAGTCGTTCCGGGGTGCGCTCACGGCATATGTCAACCACGAGGCCGAGCCGGTCTCCGGGGCGTACGACGAGGCGCTCGAGGAGTCCTTCCCGGCATCCGACGCGCCGGCGGCCCACGAGGACGTGGACGGGCAGACCCCGGCCCGCGACTACCTCTCCTGCGCTCCCGCCGATGGTGGCCGGGCGACCAACCCGTCCCACGTGAGGCTGGCCGACGGCACCGAGTTCGAGATCGACCACGGGGCGGTGACCATCGCGGCGATCACGTCCTGCACGAACACGTCGAACCCGTCGGTGATGATCGGCGCCGCGCTGCTGGCCAAGAAGGCCGTGGAGAAGGGGCTGCAGCGCAAGCCGTGGGTCAAGACCACGCTGGCGCCCGGGTCGAAGGTGGTCTCCGACTACTACGAGCGGGCCGGCCTCACGCCGTACCTGGACAAGCTCGGCTTCAACCTGGTCGGCTACGGCTGCACCACGTGCATCGGCAACTCCGGGCCGCTGATCCCCGAGGTCTCCGCGGCGGTGCAGGAGGCCGACCTCGCGGTGGTGTCGGTGCTGTCGGGCAACCGGAACTTCGAGGGCCGGATCAACCCGGACGTGAAGATGAACTACCTGGCGTCGCCGCCGCTCGTGGTCGCCTACGCACTGGCCGGGTCGATGGACGTGGACCTGTTCGAGGACCCCCTCGGCACCGAGCCGGACGGCACGCCGGTGTACCTGCGCGACGTGTGGCCCTCGCCGGCCGAGGTCGAGTCGGTGATCCGCGAGGCGGTCAGCGCGGAGATGTTCGGCGAGAGCTACCTCGACGTCTTCGCCGGTGACGAGCGGTGGCGGTCGCTGCCGACACCTGAAGGCGACACGTTCGCGTGGGACGAGGCCTCGACGTACGTGCGCCGCCCGCCGTACTTCGAGGACATGCCGGAGTCACCGGCGCCGGTCGCGGATATCACCGGCGCCCGCGTGCTGCTCAAGCTCGGCGACTCGGTGACCACCGACCACATCTCACCGGCGGGAGCGATCAAGAAGGACTCGCCGGCCGGGGCGTACCTCACCGAGCACGGCGTCGAGCAGCGGGACTTCAACTCCTACGGGTCGCGGCGCGGCAACCACGAGGTGATGATCCGCGGCACCTTCGCGAACATCCGGCTGCGCAACCAGCTGGCGCCGGGCACCGAGGGCGGCGTCACCCGTGACCTCACCTCCGGCGGTGAGGTGACCACGGTGTACGACGCCTCGCGACGCTACCTGGAAGCCGGGGTGCCGCTCGTCGTGCTGGCCGGCAAGGAGTACGGCTCCGGGTCCTCGCGCGACTGGGCCGCCAAGGGCACCGCGCTGCTCGGCGTCAAGGCGGTCATCGCGGAGTCCTACGAGCGGATCCACCGGTCCAACCTGATCGGCATGGGCGTGCTGCCGCTGCAGTACCCGGACGGGCAGGACGCCGCGTCGCTCGGCCTGACCGGGGAGGAGACGTTCTCGGTCGAGGGCGTGACCGCCCTCAACGACGGGAGCACGCCGCGGACGGTGAGGGTGACCGCGGACGACGTCACGTTCGACGCCGTCGTGCGCATCGACACCCCGGGTGAGGCGGACTACTACCGCCACGGCGGCATCATGCAGTACGTCCTGCGGTCGCTGCTGAAGGGCTGAGGCCGGACGGAGCCGCCGCCGCTGGTCGAGGTCAGGGCAGCAGGAGCATGGTGTCGCCGAGCTCGTGCCACAGGTACTCCGGGCCCGGACCGGTGACCGCGTCGTACGCCGCCGCGACCAGCTCGGCTCCAGCCACCGCCTCGAGGAGGTCGAGGTGGCTGGCCTCCGGCTCGTGCAGGCCGGTCAGCAGCCCGTCGACCACGCGGGCCGGCCTGTCGTCGCCGAGCACCAGGCCGGTCCACCCCGCGGACGGCCGCACCCGGCCCCGCGCGTCGGCGGCGGACTCCAGTGCCCGGACGACGGTCGTGCCCACGGCGACCACGCTGCGGCGCACCCTCCGCGTGCTGTTGACCAGCCGGGCGGTGGCCTCGGGGACGGCGTACCGCTCCGGCTGCGGCGGCTCGCGCGACTCCGGCGAGGACAGCCCGGCGTGCAGCACCACCGGCGCGACCACGACCCCGGCCGCGAGCAGCCGGACCAGCACCCGCTCGGTCAGCCCGCGGCCCGCGCTCGGCATCTCCGCGGAGCCGGGGTGCGTCGCGACCACGGTCTGGAGGTCGTCCAGCGTGACCGCCCCGGTCAGGTACGGGTAGCGCACCGGGCCACCGTGCTCGCGCAGGTAGTCCTCGAGGCCGCGCCACGGAGCCGGCACGGCACGCCACAGCCGGCGCTGGCCGGACGGCCGCGGATGGGTGATCCGCAGCCTGAGCCCCCCGGGGAGCCGCAGGACCTCCCTGGGACCGACGTCGTCGGCCGGGCCCAGGTTGTCCGCGCGGCGGACCTCGATCACCCACGCCCCGTCGTCCAGCTCGGTCGACACGTGCACCGTCTGTCCGGCGCGCCGATGGTCCAGCCGGACGGCCGCCGGAAGGGTCGCAGAGGTGTTGACCACGAGCAGGTCGCCCGGACGGAGCACATCTGGCAGTGCGCGGAGGCGCCGGTGCTGGTGCTGTCCCGGGCGGGCCACCAGCATGCGCACCTGGTCGCGGGCGAGTCCGCGGGACTCCGGCGTGCTGGACGCGGACCGGCCGTCGGGAACGGTGAACCGCGCCCTCGCGGTCGGCGCCGCGCTCATCGGGACGCTCCCACGGCCGCCGCCAGCAGGTCGGCGGCGCGGTACCGGCCGCTCGGCAGGTCGCCGGTGACCAGCCTCATCAGCGCAGGCACCACGGTCGCCGGCTCCGGCCGGTCGGAGATGTCCTCGCCGGGGAAGGCGTCGGCGTGCATCCGGGTGCGCATGTCACCCGGGTCGACCGCGTAGACCC
>JBIOYO010000037.1:0-2452 GCA_044870175.1 Nocardioidaceae bacterium
CCGGTAGAGCTCGAGCCCGGCGATGAGACCGGAGTACTCCGCGACGTTGTTGGTGGCGATGCCGATCGGGCGGCCCACCTCGGCAAGCACCTCGCCGGTCCTGGCGTCCTTCAGCACCGCGCCGTACGCCGCCGGCCCGGGGTTGCCCCGGGAGCCGCCGTCCGCCTCGACGACGACCGCGCCGCGAGTGGGCATCAGAGCCCGGACTCTGCCGTGCGGACCAGGATCCGGCCACACTCCTCGCACCGGATCACCTCGTCCGGCAGGGCTGCGCGGATGGTGCCGAGGTCGCCGGCGTTCACCTCGAGGCTGCAGCCGAGGCAGCGGCGGGCCCGCAGTGCCGCCGCGCCGACCCCGGCCCGTTGGCCCCGCACGCGGTCGTAGAGCGCGAGCAGGTCGGCGGGGACACCCGCTGCGGCGGCCACCCGCTCCTGCCCGGCGGCGGCGAGCTCGCGCTCCGTCGCGGCGGCGCGCTCGCTCCGCGCGGCGGTCAGTCGCTCCGCTCGCTCGTCGATGTCCGCGACGCGGGTCCGCACCTCGGCCAGGCCGGCCTGCGCCTGCTCGAGCTGCTCCATCACCTCCAGCTCGACGTCCTCGAGGTCGGAGATCCGGCGGTCCAGTGAGACCAGCTCATGCTGCATCCGCTGCAGGTCCTTCGGGTTGGTCACCGCGCCCGCGTCCATGCGCTCCTGGTCGCGCCGGCGCCGGGCCCTGACCTGCTCCACGTCTGCGTCGGCCTTGCGCTGCTCGCGGTCCAGGTCGTCGACGCGGATCTGGAGGTCGCGTGCCCGCCCGTCCAGCTCGCGGCGCTCCGCCCGGAGCCCGCGCAGCTCCGCGTCCTCGGGCAGGTTGCCGAGCAGGTGGCGCAGCTGGTCTGTCTTGGAGTCGAGGGCCTGGACGTCGAGCAGCCGCAGCTGCGCGAAGGGGTCTGCTTTCAGCGTCTGCTCCTCGGACTGGCTGGTGGGCTGGTCGGCTGGGCGCGCGGCACCGGCGCCGTCAGGCCCGGAAGGTCCACGGGTCGGTCACCAGCGTGCTCACGCGGAGGTCCACCGTATCCCCCTCGCTGCCCGCCTCACCGCTGCTCTGGGGCGACGCTTGGGTCGACACCTGGGCCGACATCGCGTCGCGCAGCGCCCGCTCGGCCACCGGCAGCCAGGTCGACTCCGCCGCCCAGTGCGCGACGTCGACCAGCGCGGGCCCGCCGGCCTCCAGCAGCTCCGACGCGCGGTGATGCCGCAGGTCGCTGGTGAGGTAGGCGTCGGCGCCGGACCGGGCCGCGAGGTCGAGCAGGGAGTCGCCCGCTCCCGCGCCGACCGCGACGGTCCGCACCGGCCGGTCCCTGTCACCGGCCACCCTCACCCCGTGCGCGGTCCGGGGCAGCGCCCGCGCCACCTGGGCGGCGAAGTCCGAAAGAGTCGTCTCGGCGGGCAGCTCCCCCACCCGGCCGTGGCCGCGCGCCGGCGGCCGGACCTCCTGAAGCTCCAGTAGGTCGAAGGCCGGCTCCTCGTACGGGTGCGCCTCCCGCAGCGCGGCCAGCACCTCCCGGCGCCGGGACCGCGGCACGACGGCCTCCACCCGCACCTCCTGGACCATCCCGAGGGCGCCCACACTGCCCACCGCCGGGTCGGCGCCGGGCAGCGGCCGGAACCTGCCCTCCCCCACCGGCCCGGTGTAGGTGCACGAGTCGTAGTCGCCGATCCGTCCGGCACCGGCCCCGGTCACCGCCGCACGCACCCGCTCCGCGGCCCCCTCCGGCACGAACACGACCAGCTTGTCCACCGCGTCCAGGGGCCGGGGAGTGGGCTGCAGGACCCGGGTGTCCGTGAGGCCGAGACGGGCCGCGATCGCGTCGTTGACGCCACCGGCGGGCACGTCCGCGCTGGTGTGCGCCGTGTAGAGCGCGACACCGGCGCTGAGCAGGCGGTGCAGCACCCGGCCCTTGGGCGTGGTCGCCGCAACCGACGACACCGGTGTCAGGAACAGCGGGTGGTGCACGAGCAGCAGGTCGGCGCCGTACGCCACCGCCTCGTCGGCCACGGCCGCGACCGGGTCGACCGCGAGCAGCACCCGCCGCACCTGCTGGTCCGGGTCGCCGCAGACCAGGCCGACGGCGTCCCACGGCTCGGCCCAGGCGGGGTCGTACAGCCGTTCCAGCATCGAGACCACGTCGCCGAGCAGCATGCGCCCGAACCTAACGTCAGTGGCCCCCGCCGCCGTCATGAGAGGGCTCTCATCGCGTTCTCATCGTCAGCCCACGCACACACGGCACACTCGTGGGCATGACGTGGTGGAAGGCGCTGCTGGCGCTGGCGGTCGTGCTGCCGCCCGGGTCGTACATCGCCGGCACGCTGGCCGCGCCGGTGGAGGAGACGGAGCCGCGCGCGGCGCTGGTGGTGACCGCCGCCGACGCCGCCTCGCCCACGGCGAGGCCCCGGCCCGACCGCGCGACACC
>JBIOYO010000038.1:0-3496 GCA_044870175.1 Nocardioidaceae bacterium
ACGGAGCCCGCCGCGTGGTCCAGCCAGTGCCGGGTGAGGGTCACCGGCCGGAGCTCGTCGAAGGCGCGGCCATCGGGTCTGGTCATGGCGGCGACCCTACCGACGGCCGCCTCTCGCGGCGGACCAGCCCCGCGGCTCCCCGGCTGAGGTCGCCGACGATCGCCTCGAGCGGGCCGCGCGCGCCGGCCAGGCGGAACCCCGCCCCGACCAGCACGGCGAGGACGACCTGCGCCCACCAGGTCGCGAGGTCGTCGCCGTCCCACCATCCGGGCTGGCGGGACATGACGTGGACCGTGTAGAGCGTCAGCGTCATCGCCCCCGCCCCCGACACCACCGCGACCACGCGCGGCAGCAGCAGGCCGACGGCGGCGCAGCCGGCCAGCACCACCAGGGCGCTGCCCAGCGTGGCCGCCAGGTCGAACGGTGTGCCGGAGTGCGGAGCGCGCACCGCCAGCCACCAGGGACTGCCCGTGGGCGTGGTGCCGTACAGCCCGTGCGTCAGCGTGACCTCCAGGCCGCCCCGCCAGCCGGCCCCCTCGAAGGTGCGCTCCAGCGTCCCCTGGACCCCCGGCCTGGCCACCAACGCGTCGGAGACCAGCACCGTGGCGGACCAGAGCAGCGACCCGGCGGCCGCCAGCAGGCCGACGGTCCGCCACCGACCGAGGTCGGTGCGTCCCACCGCCATGCCCGCCAGCAGGTAGGCCATCCACACCAGCACCGGGTAGTAGCCGGTGACCGCCAGCTCGGTGAGCAGGCCACGGGCGCCGTCGCCGGCGCCGAGCGCAGGGAACGACGGGGTGCGGTACGACGGAGCGGGAAGCCACTGTCGCAGGACGTGTGACACCACTGGGCCGGCGAGCAGCCACACGGCCGCGGTGACGGCGAGAGGCCTGGCCCGCATCGCCAGGAACGGGATGCCGGCGAGGAACAGCAGCCCGTAGTAGGTGAGGATCACCGCGATGCCGGTGCCGAGGTCGCCGAGCAGCAGCCCGAGGAAGGCGACCAGCGCCGACCGGACGGCGACCCCGACGGCCGCCGCGGCCCAGGCCTGACCGCGCACGGGCTGCGACCGTCCGTACGCGAGGGAGAGGCTGACCCCCGCGAGCATCGCGAACAGGGCCGAGGACCGCCCGCCCGCCACCTGCTGCAGCGCCGTGACGCGGCCTGCGGAGTCGGCCGGGGGGACGATGTGCGTGGCCATCATCCCGACAAGGGCGAGCAGCCGGGCCAGGTCCACACCGACGACGCGCCCTGCCGGCACGAGGGCGCGTCTCATGTCGGCGATCCTGCCAGGACGAGACGGGCCCGCCCGCGAGTGCGACGGGCGGGCCCTTCAGTCGAGGGCGGTCATGCCGACTTCACCTCGGCGCGCAGCACCCGGACCGCGCCCAGCAGCAGCGGCAGGGCGATCCAGATCAGCGCCCCGGTGGCCAGCTGGGCCCACTGCTCACCAGTGACGTGCTCGCCGCTGAACAGGGGCGTCTGCGAGGTCCCGAGGTCGACCCACGGCTGCACGTCGGCGAACCACGACACCAGCGACGTGACGATCGAGAACGCGATCGGCAGCACGAAGTAGGCCACGATGGCCGCCGCCGAGTTCAGCAGCAGCATGCCGAACGCCAGCCCCTGCAGGACTCCCATGGTCTGCAGCAGCCCGAACTTGCCGAAGTCGTCCAGGCCGATGCCGGCCCACGCGTCGTCGCTGCCCGCGACGAGCGTGAACACCGCCGCCAGCGCGATCGCGACCACGATCGCCGCCAGCCCGAACAGCACCGCGGCCGCCACCTTGGCGGTGAGGATCCGGCCCCGGTGCGGCGTGGTGGTGAACGTGGTGAGCGCGGTCCGCTGGCCCCACTCGCTGGTGATCAGCAGCACGCCCAGCACCGGCAGCAGGAAGCCCTGCGGCGTGGCGGTGATCCCCATGTAGTTGAGGAAGGTGTGCTCGCTCTTGTCGGCGGCGAAGGAGAAGATGACCAGGATCGCCCCGGTGACCAGCACGATGGCGGCGAGCAGCCAGAAGCCGGCTCGCGTGTCGGCCATCTTGCGCAGCTCGACTCCCACCAGGCGGGTCATCGGCACGCCGGGCGTGCCGGACACGTCCAGCCGGGCGGCCGGGCGCTCGGCGGGCGAAGGGTGGACGGTGGCGGTCATGACAGGGCTCCTGAGGCTGAAGCGGTGTTGGCTTGCCCAGTGGTCTGGGTGGTGGTTGGTGTGGTGGTCGATGCGACGTCGTCGCGCTGGGTGTCTGCGGTGAGCTGGAGGAAGAGCTCCTCGAGCCCCGCCCCGTCACCGGGACGCAGCTCGACGAGGGCGAGGCCCGCGGCTGCGGCGACCTTGCCTACCTGGACGGGCTCGGCGTCGGTGCGCAGGCCATCCCCCTGGGCGTGGGCGACGATGCCCGCGCCCGCGAGCGCGTCGAGCAGGGCCTCCGGCTCCACGGCGCGGACGAACGCGCCCGAGGTCTCCAGCAGGTCCTCCTTCGCGCCGTGGGCCACGATCCTGCCCTGGCCGATGAGCACCATGTCGTCGGCGATCATCTCCACCTCGTGCAGGAGGTGGGAGGAGAGCAGGACGGTCCCGCCGCGGGCGGCGTACTCACGGAGCAGGCCGCGCATCCAGTGGATGCCGGCGGGGTCCAGCCCGTTGGCGGGCTCGTCGAGAATGAGGATCGACGGGTCGCCGAGGAGCGCGTAGGCGATGCCCAGCCGCTGCCGCATCCCGAGCGAGTAGTTGCGGACGCGCCGCTTGGCCTCCTTCTCCGTCAGGCTGACCAGGCTCAGCATCTCCTCGACCCGCGACGTCGGCAGGCCCATCGTGCGGGCCCCGAGCACGAGCACCTCCCGCCCGGTCCGCCCGCCGTGCTGCGCCGACGCGTCGAGCAGGACGCCGACGTGGTGCCCGGGGTTGGGGATGTCCTTGTACGACAGTCCCCCGATGGTGACGGACCCGTGGGAGGCCGGGGTGAGGCCCACCATGATCCGCATCGTCGTCGACTTGCCCGCACCGTTGGGACCAAGGAAGCCGGTCACCCGGCCCTGTTCCGCGGTGAAGGTCACGTCGTCCACGGCGGTGAACCCGCCGTATCTCTTCGTCACCCTGTCCACTGTGATCATGACGTCCAGCGTGCCAGCGGCAGGAGCAGCGGGCATCGTGCCTGGGCATCGAGTGGGGCAGACCTTGGTAGGGGGGTGCCGCGCCGCCCACCGACCCAGGACGGTAGTGGGGAGGGTCGCGGCTTCCTACCCTGGATGGATGCAGGAGCCGACCCCCGCGCAGTATCAGCCGCGCATCACGCCCTGGGGTCACCTGTGGCGGACCCTCCTGGTCCTCCTGGTCAGCGCGGCGGCCTGGGCCCCGGTCGCCCAGGCGCAGCTCGACCAGGCACCGGTCTACTTCTGGGTCGACCTCGGCGTCGGTCTGGCCAGCTTCGGGCTGATGTTCCTGCGCCGCCGCTTCCCGTTCCCCATCGCCGTGCTCCTCCAGCTGGTCGCGGTGT
>JBIOYO010000039.1:0-2058 GCA_044870175.1 Nocardioidaceae bacterium
CCGTGCGGGTAGACGGTGCCACACGAGTGCACGTTGGGGTCGATCAGCGGCGCGAGCTTCACCGGCGCCTGCAGCGCAGGATCGAGGTCGAGGCGGACCTCGGCCAGGAAGCTCAGGTCAGGCCGGAAGCCGGTGGTGACGATGACCTCGTCCACGTCCTCGACCCGCTGCCCGTCCTCGGCCACCACCGTGAGCCGCTGCCCGTCGGCTTCGACCTGCTCGGTCCGGAAACCGGTGCGGGTGGTGACGATGCCGGACTCGACCACCTGCTGGGCCCGCTGACCCAGGGCGCCGCGGGCGACGAGCTGGTCCTCGGCACCCCCGCCGAACGTGGCACCGACGCCCGGGCGGCGGACCAGCCAGGTGACCCGCGTCGCCGGGTGCCCAGCCGCCAGCTCCCCCAGGGCGACCAGGACGGTCTTGGCGGAGGCGCCGGTCCCGGCCACGACGACGTGCTTGCCGGCGTACCTCACCGCGAGCTCTGGGTCGCTGAAGTCAGGGATCACTGCGCTGATGCGGTCGGCGTGCTCCCGCTCCCCAGGCGCCGGGTAGCCGTCGGCGCCGAGCGGGTTCGCCGTCGACCAGGTCCCCGAGGCGTCGATGACCGCCCGTGCACGGACCAAGTCAATCCCGGTCTGGGTGGCCACGTGCACGGCGTACGACGCCTCGTCACGTCCGGCGTCCACAACCAGGTCGCGCCCCGCCTTGGCCACCCCGATGACCTGGGCGCCGTAAGTGACCGCGCCGAGTGTGTCTGCGAGTGGCTGCAGGTACTGCTCGGCCCAGTCCGCGCCGCTCGGGTACCCCCCCGGCTCGGGCGAGGACCAACCGGTGGGCTCCAGCAGCCGACGGGCCGCGGGGTCGACCAGCTCCGACCACGGGCTGAACAGCCGCACGTGTCCCCATTCGCGGACGGCGGCGCCGGCGGAGTCGCCCTGCTCGAGGACCCTGACACCCAGGCCGCGCTCGTGCAGGTGAGCTGCGGCAGCCAGGCCGATCGGGCCTGCGCCGATCACCAGGACAGGAAGGTCGGTCATCACGCTGGTTCCTTTCTTCGATGTTCGTCGATGAAGCATGCGGGACGACTATATCGATACAGGTCGATCCTTTCAACCATCGATCATGCTCGATAGACTGTGGTCGTGACTTCGAGTCTGATGACCGGGACCCTGCCCCTGACCGTGCTGCCCTCGTTGGGTGAGGAGGAAGCCGCGACGTACGCGAGCTGGTTCGCGTGCCTGGCCGAGCCGATGCGGGTGCGGATGCTGCATGCGGTCGCATCTGCGCCGACTGGGTCGGCGACAGTGGGCGCGCTGGCCGAGGAGCTGGGGATCAGCCAGTCCACCTCCTCTCACCACGTGAAGAAGCTCGCCGACGTCGGGTTCCTGCATCTGGCCAAGGAGGGGACCTCGACCCGGGTGAGCGTCAACTCGGCCTGCTGCACCGGACTCCCCAACGCCGCCGACATCGTGATGGGCTCGCTCTCACAGCCGCGCTCCACTCCCACGGGCGAGGCGCTGCCCTGCTGTCCCGGCGGCCTCCCCGACGACGTCACGGTTCGGCCCTTGGTCGAGAGCGACCTGGACGACGTGAGCCGGATCTACGCGGAGGGCATCGCCACGGGCGAGGCCACCTTCGAGACCAGCATCCCCGCCGCTGCCACGCTGTGGCGCAGGTGGCTCCCCCAGCACTGCTGGGCGGCCGAGATCGACGACGCCGTGGTCGGCTGGGCTGCCGCGCAGTCCGTGTCGGACCGCCGGTGCTACGCCGGTGTGGCCGAGACCTCGGTCTATGTCGCCGAGGGGTTCCGCGGCCGCGGAGTCGGCAGGGCGCTGCTGCACCGGCAGGTCACCGCCGCGGACTCGGGCCGGCTCTGGACATTGCAGACCTCGATCTTCCCTGAGAACCGCGCCGGCATCGCGCTCCACCACTCCGCGGGCTACCGCACCCTCGGCGTCCGGGAACGCATCGCGCAGCAGGACGGCGTCTGGCGTGACACCGTCCTGCTCGAACGCCGCCGCGCCGACTGACCTGCTCCGACTGGCCTCGAGGAGAGAA
>JBIOYO010000040.1:0-12283 GCA_044870175.1 Nocardioidaceae bacterium
GGCAACCCGGTCTTCCGCTGGGCGTCGTTCGAGATGGCCAAGGTCGCCCATGCCTGCCTGGACCGCACCGGCATCACCGTCGACGACCTCGACGTCTTCGTCCCGCACCAGGCCAACATGCGGATCACCGACGCGATGGCCCGGTCGATCAAGCTGCCCGCGTCGGTGCGGATCGCCCGCGACATCGCCGAGCAGGGCAACACCTCGGCGGCGTCGATCCCCATGGCGCTGGACGCCATGATCGCCTCCGGAGAGGCCACGACCGGGGACACCGCACTGCTCATCGCCTTCGGCGCCGGGCTGGCCTACGCTGCCCAGGTAGTCAAGGTCCCCTGAGAACTCCCGCACCGCACCTGAAGCGGCCGCGGTCAGCAACGCCGTCGTCGGACGGCAGCCCATCCCAGGAAAGAGGAGCCCACAGAATGGCCGACACTCTCACCGACCTCGCCGCCATCGTCGAGGAGGTCGCCGGCGTCCCCGCCGCCGACGTCCAGCCCGACAAGTCGTTCGTCGACGACCTCGACGTCGACTCGCTCTCGATGGTCGAGGTCGTCGTGGCCGCCGAGGAGAAGTTCGGCGTGCGCATCCCCGATGACGAGGTGAAGAACCTCAAGACCGTCGGTGACGCCGTCTCGTTCATCGACAACGCCAAGGGCTGAGCGCCCGTCCCCGGGGTGCCGTCGGTCCGCCCGCCGGCTCCCCGGGCGGACGCGTCGCGCAGCCGACCCCGCACCGACCCCGCCGCAGAACCGCTGGGCAGACCTACCGAGGTGATCCATCCATGAACAGCATGCGAGTCGTCGTCACCGGTCTCGGGGCCACCTCCCCGGTCGGCGGTGACGTGGCCACGACCTGGGAGGCCCTCCTCTCCGGGCAGTCCGGGGTGCGCACGATGAAGCACGAGTGGGCCGAGCAGCTGAGCACCCAGATCGCGGCAGAGGTCGCGGTGGAGCCCACCGACGTCCTCGAGCGGGTCAAGGCCCGCCGGCTGGACCGCTCCGGCCAGCTGGCGCTGGTGGCCGCGCTCGAGGCGTGGGCCGACGCTGGGTACGACGTGTCGGAGCCTCCGTCGGACCCCGAGCGGCTCGGCGTCGCCATGGCGTCGGGCATCGGCGGGGTCACCACGCTGCTGTCCAACTACGACGCGCTGATCGAGAAGGGTCCGCGCCGGGTCTCCCCGCTCGCGATCCCCATGCTCATGCCGAACGGCCCGGCGGCCTCCATCGGCCTGGCGATCGGCGCGAAGGCCGGCGTTCACACGCCCGTCTCCGCCTGCGCGTCGGGCAACGAGGCGATCGCGCTGGGCATCGACCAGATCCAGATGGGACGTGCGGACATCGTCGTCGTCGGCGGCACGGAGGCCGCGGTGCACCCGCTGCCGATGGCGGCCTTCGGCCAGATGATGGCGCTGTCCAAGCGCAACGACGAGCCGGAGCGCGCTTCTCGTCCATGGGACAAGAACCGTGACGGGTTCGTGCTCGGCGAGGGCTCGGCCGCGCTGGTGCTGGAGTCGGAAGAGCACGCCGAGAGGCGTGGCGCCCGCGTGTACGCCGAGGCGGCCGGTGCCGGCATCACCGCCGACTCGCACGACATCGCCCAGCCCGACCCGGTTGGCGCGGGGGCCACGCGCGCCATGCGGATGGCCCTGTCCCAGGCGGGCATGGAGGGCAGTGACATCGTCCACATCAACGCCCACGCCACGTCGACGCCGCAGGGAGACCTCGCCGAGGCCCTGGCGATCCGCACGGCGCTCGGTGAGGACCGCAACCCCGACCTGGTCGTGACCTCCACCAAGTCGATGACCGGGCACCTCCTCGGCGCGGCAGGCGCGCTGGAGTCGGTGGTCACCGTGCTGGCGCTGCAGCACCGGCTGGTCCCGCCGACGATCAACCTCGAGGACCCCGAGGACATCGAGCTCACCGTCGCCACCGGTCGCACCGAGCTGCCCGGCGGCCCGATCGCGGCCATGAACAACTCTTTCGGGTTCGGCGGGCACAACGTCGCGATCGCCTTCCGCAGCGTCTGAGCCCTGGGTCGGCCAGGTTGTGGCCGATGCCTGCTCGGTCTTGGCGTTGTGGCCGAGGAGAGCGGCGACACGCCGACCCGGCCTGCGGCCATCGGCCACACGCTGCTCGATGGTGGCCGGCGCCCCGCGGATACGGTGACCACGTGCGCGCGATCGACGACCGGCAGCGGCGGGCGCGGCTGGTCCGCCGGCACCACCTGGCCGGGGACGCCGGGTCGGTCGAGGAGGCGGTGCGGGGCGTGACCGTCCTGCACGCGACCGACCCCGCCAGCGTCTACCTGTCGGTCCTGGCTCGCAGCGCGACGTCGACGCTGGCCGACGTCGCCACGGCGCTGTACGACGACCGCAGCCTGGTGCGGCTGCTGGCGATGCGGCGGACCCTCTTCGTCGTACCCTCCGCCCTGGTTCCGGCGGTGCACCACGGGGCAGCGCTGGACGTCGCCGCCCAGCAGCGACAGCGGCTGCTCTCACAGCTGGGCACGCTGCCCACGGAGCCGCCGGCGCCGACGGGCACCGCGCTGCGCGAGTGGCTGGAGCAGGCGCAGGAGGACACCCTCGCCGCGCTCCAGCGGCGCGGGACCGCGACCGGGGCGCAGCTGTCGCGCGACGTGCCGCAGCTGCGCACGGCGTTCCTTCCCACGACGGACAAGGCCTGGGACGTGCGGCGCAACGTCACCACCCAGGTGCTGACCTTGACCGGGCTCGAGGGCCGGATCGTCCGCGGCCGGCCCCAGGGTGGGTGGACGTCGCGCCAGCACACCTGGGAGCCCGCCCGTGCGTGGTGGCCGGAGGGCATCGGGGAGCTGCCCGACCCGCGGGCGGCGCTGGTGACGGCGTACCTGGGCCGGTTCGGGCCGGCCACCGAGGCCGACGTCGCCTGGTGGACGGGCTGGACGCTTCGCGACACTCGCGGGGCGTTGGCCGCGCTCGACCTCGAGCCGGTGGCGCTCGACCGCGGTGCCGGGCTGGTCCTGGCCGGCGACACCGGCGACGACGAGCCACCCGCGCCGGCGGCCGCGCTGCTGCCCGCCCTGGACCCGACCCCGATGGGGTGGAAGGAACGGGAGTTCTTCCTGCCCGAGGACTCCTCGGCTTCCTACGGCGGGCTCTACGACCGCAACGGCAACATCGCTCCGACGGTGTGGTGGGACGGCCGGGTGGTCGGCGCCTGGACGGTCCGGCCGGACGGGACGGTCGCGACCGCCCTCGTCGCCAGGCTTCCCCGCGGCGCCCAGCGGGCGGTCGCCGAGGAGGTGGAGCGGCTGCAGGCCCGGCTGGAGGGTGCGGTCGTCGTACCGTCCTTCCCAACGCCCCTGGAGCGCTCGCTGCGCAAGCCGTAGCGGCGTTGGGCTCCGGCGTTGGGCTCCCGGGGCAGCGCTGGGTTGTGGCCGATGGACGCAAGGCCGCCCGGCGTGTCGGTGCAGCCTTCGCCCACAAGGCAGCCTCCGTGCAGGGATCGGCCACAAGCCGGCCGACCCTCAGGCCCGAGCAGCCCGCAGGAACGCCTCGAGGATGGGGCCGGCGGTCCGCGACCCGGACTCGCCGACGTCGACGAAGACAGCGACGGCGAGGTCGCCCTGGGCAGCGACCATCCAGGCGTGGGTGCGCAGCGGGGTGCCCGTCCCGAACTCGGCGGTGCCGGTCTTCGCGATCACCGGGGGGCCGGGCAGGCCGGCGAGCGCGGCGCCGCTGCCGCGGAGCACCACGCCGCGCATCAGCTCGCGGAGCCGGCCGGCCTCCGCTGCTGTGAGCGGCTGGTCCGGCTCGGCGGTGACGTCGGCCAGGTCCGGCAGCAGCGTGGGTACGACGGTGCTGCCGCGGGCCACCGACGCGACCACCGCGGCCATGGCCACCGGGGAGGCCAGCACCCGGCCCTGTCCGATCATCGACGCGGCGTGGTCGGTCGCCGAGGCGGCCCGGGCCGGGACGGAGCCGAAGTAGACACCGAAGCCCATGTCGTGGTCGACGCCGAGCCCGAGCGCGGCCGCCGTTGAGGCGAGGTCCCCCTGCGACACCCGGCCCGCCTGGCCGACGAAGGCGGTGTTGCACGAGCTCGCCACGGCGGTGCGGAGGTCGACCGTGCCGAGGTCGGACGGCGGGTAGTCGTCGTAGTTCTCGAAGCGCTTGCCGTCGACGACGACCGCGGCCGGGCAGGCGACCGGGTCGTCGGGGCGCAGCCCGGAGCGCAGCAGGGCCAGGCTGCTGACCACCTTGAACGTCGAGCCCGGGGCGTACTGTCCCAGGGTTGCGGTGGAGTAGCCCTCGCCGCCCGGGCCGCTGGCGGCGGCGATGATCGCGCCGTCGGAGGGCCGGACCGCGACCACCGCGCTGGCCGGCCGGACGCCGGCGAGGAGCCGCTCGGCCACGGCCTGCAGCCGAGGGTCCAGGGTCGTGCGCAAGGGGTCGCCCGGGACCGGGTCGACGGCATGGATCTCGCGGGGCTGGCCCTCGTACACGGCGAGGACGCTGCGACCGGGCGTGCCGCGCAGCTGCTCGTCGTACCGCTGCTGCAGGCCCGACAGACCGGCGACGTCGCCCGCGGCGTAGCGGCCTCCCGACTCCTCGACGATCTCGGCGGTCACCGGCCCGACCGTGCCGAGGATGGGCCGGGCGAAGTCTCGCGTGGGCGCCAGCGGCAGCGTGTCGGGCAGGGCTCGGGCACCGGGGATCGCCGCGACCCCGGCCCGGAGGCGCGCCGTGTAGTCGTGGGCGCGCAGCACGATCGCCTCGACGAACGCCTGGTCACCGGTGGCTCGCACCTGGTCGACCAGCCCCGCGGGGTCGACGTCGACGAGGCGGGCCAGCCTGCGCGCCGACGGGACCTGGAGGCCGGGCCGCACCTGGGTCTTGTCCAGGCCGACCCGGAGGACCGGTCGTTCGCGGACCAGGCGCACCCCTCCGGCACCGAGGATGTCGGCTCGGGCGGGCTCGGTGGCCGACAGGCGCAGGACGTCGCCGTCGTCGATGCCGGGCGCCACCAGGGAGGGCTCTGCCCGCACCTGCCAGCCGCCGCCAACACCGACGAGGTCGGCGGTGGTCCGGTACGTCCAGGCGTCCTCGTCCGTCAGCGGCCAGGACCAGGACAGCGTCGCGGTCGCGGTCCGGGGCTCGCCCCGCGCTACCTCGCTCGGCTCCGACACGTCGGTGACCTCGACGGTGGGGGTGACGTCGCCCATCTGGTCGGTGATCTGGCCCCACCAGGCCTGGGGGTCGGGCGTGTCCGCCATGGTGAGGCCGCCGAGGTCCCCGGCGGTGAGCGCCTCGGCGAGGTCCGCGGCCGCGTCCTCGGCGTCCACTCCGTCCGCGGTGCCCCCGGTGCACCCTGCCGCCAGCGCCGCCAGGGCGGAGGCGAGCAGGACGGCGGCGCGGTTCACGCGGTCGAGCAGACCATCGCGGCACACCCGCAGTCAAAGCGACGAAGCGCCCTGGCCGCCCCCGCGGTCAGGTGAGCCGGCGATCGAGGAAGTCGACCGTCCGCGCCATCGAGAGCGGCCACTGCGGGCCGAACGCGTGCTCCTCCCCCTCGTAGACGAGCAGCCGGACCTCCTTGCCCTCCCGCCGCAGCGCGGCCACGGTCTCGCGGCTCCAGCGCAGCGGGCAGCTGTCGTCGCTGCTGCCGTGGTGGACGAGCAGCGGCTCGGTGACCCGGTCGAAGTACGTGCGCGGGCTGACCGCCCGCCAGAACTCCGGGTTGGCCGCCGGCTCACCGTAGGCGTGGAGGATCTGCCGGGTGAGGCCGTCCCGGGACGGGTCCGGGCGGATCCAGCGCTCGAAGCTGTCCACGGAGTCGGAGCTGACCGGCGCGAAGACGACCGCCGCGTCCACCAGGCCCGGTCTCACCGCGAGCACGTTGTAGACCACGCCACCGCCCATCGACCGGCCGACCAGGCCGATCCGGTCGTCGTCGACGTACCGGGGGCCGCGGCGCAACGCGAGCACGGCGTTGACGACGTCCTCGGTGTAGCCGAGGCGCAGCCGGCGGTCGGCCGCCGGATCCGCCGAGGAGCCGGCGTGGTTGCGGTAGTCGACGTGCAGGGTGAGGTAGCCGGCGCGGGCGAGGTAGTCGCGCTCGCGGGTGAGTCCCTGGCCGGTGACGTAGACGGCGGGATCGATGTAGCCGTGCGCGAGCACCAGCGCCGGCCAGGGGCCTCGGCCGTGGGGGACGTTCATGGTCCCGGAGATGGTGAGCCGGCCGCTGCGGTACGTCACGGCGTACTGGGTGTAGGCGTCGGTGCGCAGCGTCGCGCGCGCGACCCGGAGGTCCCTGCCGTCGAAGCGCCGCGCGAACAGCGCCGGCAGCGAGACCGGGTGCGGCCGCTCGCGCAGCGTCGTCCTGGGTTGCGCGGTCCTGGCCTGCGCGGTCGGCGTCTCTTGGTCCGTGGCCGGGGAGGCGCTGGTCTCGCCAGCGCCGGAGCCAGTGCCGGAGCCGGACCCCGTGCAACCGCCGAGGAGGAGTACGGCGAGCAGCAGCCCGGTCAGCCTCACGCGGCCAGTGTGCCCCTCAGACCACCTGGTGCAGCCAGCGCACCGGGGCGCCGTCCCCGGCGTGCCGGAACGGCTCGAGCTCGTCGTCCCAGGGCTTTCCGAGCAGCCGGTCGATCTCGGCCGGCAGGGTGGTGTCTCCCAGCGCCGCCTTGACCACGGCCGCCTTCAGCCGGTCCTCGGGGATCATGATGTCGCCGTGCAGCCCGGTGACGGCGTGGAAGACGCCGAGCTCGGGCGTGGCGGAGTATCGCGCTCCCTCGGTCGAGGTCGTCGCCTCCTCGGTCACCTCGAACCGCAGGTGCTGCCACCCGCGCAGCGCGGAGGTGACCGCCGCCGCGGTCCCGACCGGCCCGACCCAGGAGAGCTCGGCCCGGTACGCGCCGGCCTGGGCCGGCTGCGGGGTCCACTCCAGGTCGACGGCGGAGCCGAGCACGCCGCCCACCGCCCACTCCACGTGCGGGCACAGGGCGGACGGCGCGGTGTGGACGTAGAGAACGCCCCTGGTCGTGTGGCGTGAGCTCACCGTGGCCTCCTGTCGCTCGGCGTCGAGGTACGCCTTCCCCAGCGGTCTCGAACGGTGGCGACCGGAATCCCGGCGGTCACGGCTGTGTGGTTGTGCTTCCATTGTGCGACACATCCGGCTCAGATGCCACACCTGCCCCAGCAGTGGTCCGTGACGCGTCAACCGGGGACGGAGGAGGCACCCGTCCGCCCGCGGGGCCTGAGGCGGATGTTGGGCATGGGCGGGGCCAGCAGCCGGTCGCCGTCGAAGCCGGCCACCTGGCCATAGCGGGCGGGGACGTGGTCGAGCCCCGGCCCGTTCCACTCCTCCCGCTGGGCGACGATCTCGTCGTGGCTGCGGCCCACGAAGTTCCACCACATCACGATCTCCTCCTCGAACGGCTGACCGCCGACGAGGAAGGCGACGGCGCGCCCGGCGGGCGCCGCCAGGGACAGGGCGCTGCGGCCACAGCCCAGGTAGGTCATCTGGTCGCGGCCGAGGTCCCGCCCGTCGACGAGCAGCGGCCCGCCGACGGCGAGAACGCCGTACTCGAAGTCCGGGCGCAGCGGGAGCGCGCTGGCCGCGCCCGCCCCGAGCATGACCTCGGCCCCGACCAGGGGGGTGAAGGTCGGCGCGGTGGAGGTCACCCCGCCGAGGCTGCCCGTCAGGACCCGGACGGTGGCCGCGCCGTCGACGGAAGTCGGCGGCTCCGCGAGATGGGTGAAGTCCGGCGGCGTGACGTCGCGCACCTCGTCGGGCAGGCAGACCCACAGCTGCACGCCGTGCAGCGTCCGCGGCGCGCCGGGAGGGGTGACCTCGGCGTGGCAGATGCCGTGACCGGCGGTCATCACGTTGAGCTGGCCCGGCCGGATCAGCTGGTGGGAGCCCAGGCTGTCGGTGTGCAGCCCCGTGCCCTCGAACAGCCAGGTCACGGTCTGCAGGCCGGTGTGCGGGTGCGGGGGCACCCACATGCCGCCGGTGACGGCCACGTCGTCAGGCCCGAAGTGGTCCAGGAAGCACCACGCGCCGATCATGCGCCGGGTCTTGTGCGGCAGCACGCGCCGCACGTGGGTGGTGCGCCCGAGGAGGACGTCGCGCGCCTCCAACGGCTCGTGGACCGTGGTGTAGGTGCTCACCGGCCAAGTCTGCATCGCCGCGCGCGGCTGGGCCACACGACGGCCGACTCGAGGTCGGGGCCACTCCCACGAGGGCCCTCAGTGAGCCGGTGACCCCGACCAGGAGCGCCTCCGCCGCCGTCTGGGGACAGCGAGACGGGCGGTACGCCGATGCGCCGCGTCCGCGCGTACGGTGCGCTGACGGAGGGACACCTCGTACTCGAGGAATGCTGAGCTGGGCACCATGACGGCTCCTCGGCTGGTCGGTCTGTGACTCCCAGCCTGGGCCTGAGGCACCCCTGCTCGCATCGGGAGAACCACCAGGTTTGGGGGCTGCCGCGTGGCCTGAGGCACCTCAGGCGCCTCAGGCACTGCGGTGGCGGGCGCCCTCCTCGGCGTACCAGGCGACCAGCGAGGGGTCGTCGACGCTGCCCGGGTCGAGGACCCGGCCCGGCTCGTCACCGCGGAGGAGCCGCTTGACCGGGACCTCGAGCTTCTTCCCGGTGCGGGTGTGCGGGATGCCGGGGGCGGCGATGATCTCGTCCGGCACGTGCCGGGGCGACGCGGACCGGCGGATGGCGTCGCGGATGCGCTCCCGCAGGGCGTCGTCGAGCTCGACACCGTCCGCGAGGCGCACGAACAGCGGCATCCAGTAGCCGCCGTCGTCGGCCTCCAGCCCCACCACCAGGGCCTCGACGACCTCGGGAAGCCGCTCGACGGGGTCGACGATGTCGCTGCTGCCCATGCGCACGCCGTGGCGGTTCAGCGTCGCGTCGGAGCGCCCGTGGATCACCACGGAGCCGCGCTCGGTCACGGTGATCCAGTCACCGTGCCGCCACACCCCGGGATAGGCGGCGAAGTAGGCGTCGTGGTAGCGGCTGCCGTCGGGGTCGGCCCAGAACCCGACCGGCATCGACGGCATCGGACGGGTCACCACCAGCTCCCCCACCTCGCCGACCACCGTCCTCCCGTCGGCGTCCCACGCCTCGAGAGCGACGCCGAGGTAGCGCGCGGACAGCTCGCCGGCCCAGACCGGCGTGTTCGGCGCGGTGCCCACGAACGCCGACACGACGTCGGTCCCGCCGCTGATCGAGGAGATCTGCACGCGGGGCCCCAGGTGTCCCGACAGCCACCGGAAGGAGTCGGCGGGGAAGGTGGAGCCGGAGATGCCGACGCGGACGAGGGCGTCGTTGCCGGCCGCCGGGTCAACCCCCGCCTTGCGGCAGGCCGCGACGTACGCCGGGCTGGTGCCCAGCGTCCCGACGCCGAGCCGCGCCGCGAGCGACCACAGGCCGCCGACGTCGGGGACGCTCGGGCTGCCGTCGTAGCAGACCACCGTGGCGCCGACCAGGAGGCCGCCGACCAGGAAGTTCCACATCATCCAGCTCGGCGTCGTGTACCAGAGGAACCGGTCCCCCGGGCCGAGGTCGAAGTGCAGCGCGTGGGTCTTCAGCTGCTCCAGCAGCACTCCCCCGTGCCCGTGCACGATGCCCTTGGGCTGACCGGTCGTCCCGGAGGAGAACAGCACCCACAGTGGGTGGTCGAAGGGCACCGGCACCGGCTCGAACGGCGCCTCGCGACTCACGCCGTCCGCCCAGGACACCGCCTCCGCCAGCTCCGGCCCATCACCGGGGTCCCCCACCAGGACCGTCCCGCGCAGCGACGGCAGCGCCGCCCGGAGCTGAGCCGCGTCGGCGGTGCGGTCCCTGCGCTGCCCGCCGTAGGACGACGCCGTCGCCGCGACCAGCACGGACGGCTCCAGCTGGGCGAACCGTGCCTCCGCGGCCGCCGCGACGTAGTCCATGCCGCACACCGCCCACACGGCCCCCAGGCTCGCGGTGGCGAGCAGCGCGACGACGGCCTCGGCGCCGTTGGGCAGGTAGCCCACGACCCGGTCGCCGCGCCGGACGCCCAGCGCGGTCAGCGTCGCGGCGAGCCCCGCCACCTGCCGGCGCAGGTCGTCCCACGTGACCTCCTGGGGCTCCCCGTCCTCGGTGGCCGCCACGACCGCGACCTCGTTGCCGGGCCGGTCGCGGAAGACCCGCTCCGGGTAGCTGACGGTGACGCCGGGGAACCAGCGGGCGCCCGGCATCGCGTCGTCGGCGAGCGCGGGCTGACCGGCCGGCCTCGGGGGCATGCCGGCGTAGTCCCACAGGGCCGCCCAGAAGCCGTCGAGGTCGTCGGCCGACCAGCGCCACAGCGTCGCGTAGCCGGCGGTGAGGTCGCGGCCGGCTCGCGCCGACGCGAACCTGGCGAAGTCGGTGATCCGGGCCCGGGCCACGACGTCGGGGTCTGGCACCAGGTCGGGTACGGCGCCGGGATCCGGGTCCGGTGCGGCGGCGGAGCTCTGCGGGGTCATCGTCTCCTCCTGTGCGGGTGCGACTGTGTGCCGGCCGGTGCCGGCCGGTGCCGGCTGGTGCCGTCCGGTGCCGGCCGGCCCTGCCGGTGGCCTCGTGCCTACCACGACACCGCGGCGCCGGCCACCGCCGAGGTCGACCGGCCCCGTGACGACGGCGGGCACCCCGGGCGCGCGAACGTCAGCACGAAAGGACTAGCCCGGATATGCAACCACCTGGCTATGGCGGTGCGTCTGAGGGGGCAGCAGGATGTGCGACCGCTGCCATCTCCGGCGGCGAGTCGTTCACTACGAGGGGAGAACCAGTGAACTACCGCAAGTCGAGGCGAGCCCGTCTGCTCGCCGCCACCGTCACCGCCACGGGAGTCGGCCTGGTCGCCGTCGGCGGCCTTCCCGCCATATCCGCCGCGTCCGCCGCGCCCGCCGCGGCCCCCGCCGCGGTCGCCGACAGCTGCCCGCCGGTGTTCCCCCAGGACAGCCTGGTGCCCGGGCAGGCCGTCGAGGGCTACACGGTCTCCTCCGGCACGGACGCGGAGCAGTTCACCGGCACCTACATCGAGACGCTCGAGGACGGCATCGCCCCCGGCGTCGACATGCTCATGATGGAGCTGCACTCGCCCGCCATCGACAGGGCCGGAGGGATCTGGGCGGGCATGTCCGGCTCCCCGGTCTACGACCCCACCACCGGCCAGCTGATCGGCGCGGTCGCGTACGGCCTCAGCTGGGGCCCCTCACCCATCGCCGGCGTCACTCCGGCCTCGCACATGCGGGCGCTGCTGTCGACCCCGCCCGCCGCGGCCGGCGACGTGGCCGCCCCGAGACTGTCGCCCAAGGCGCAGCGCAAGCTGGTCGCGTCTGGGACCCTCACCAAGGCACAGGCCCGCTCCGGCATCGGCGAGCTCGGCATCCCCCTCGCGGTCTCGGGCATCTCCCAGCGCCGGCTCGACCAGCTCAGCTTCCTGGTGGGCAAGCGGGACGTCTACCGGGCCGGCGGCGCGGCGGCCGTCGCGGACGACCCGATCCCGGTCGACGAGGCCGGTGACAACCTGGCCGCCTCGCTCTCCACGGGGACGATGTCGTTCACCGGGGTGGGCACGGCGACGATGGTGTGCGGCAACGAGGTGGTCGGGTTCGGCCACCCGATGGACTTCGTCGGCAGGTCGACCTATGGCCTGAGCGGCGCCGGCGCGCTGTACATCCAGCCGGACTCGCTGGGCTCACCGTTCAAGGTGGCCAACCCCGGGGCCACGGTCGGCATCATCGACCAGGACCGGTTGACCGGCATCAAGGGCGTGTTCGGCGACGGGCCGACGACGTACCCGATCACCTCCTCGGCGACCTCACCGGACACCACGGGCACCACCGAGGGCACCACCGAGGTGTCGACTCCCGACTGGTTCTCCACCATCGCCGCGTACCACCTGTGGGCGGTGAACGACAAGGCGCTGGACCGGCTCGGCGCCGGGTCCGCCAGGGCGACGTGGACGGTCAGCGGGAAGTACCGGGGCAGCACCTTCACCTACAGCGACTCCGACCGGTACGTCGACATGTGGGACATCTCCAGCGCACCGCTGTGGGACATCCTCGAGCAGCTGTTCTCGCTGGAGGAGAACGCCGGTGAGAAGGTGACGCTGACCGGCCTGGACACCGACGTCGACTTCGCCGACGACACCACCGAGTGGAACGTCGGCCGGGCCTACGTCAAGGTCGACGGCGCCTGGAAGAAGATCACCCGCAAGGTCGTGCCCACGATCAAGGCCGGGTCGAGCCGGAACGTGCGCGTGGAGCTGTACTCGCGC
>JBIOYO010000041.1:0-4291 GCA_044870175.1 Nocardioidaceae bacterium
TCGTAGTAGCGCTCGATCCTCACGCGTTGTAGCACGCGACGAGAGTGGCACAGGTTACCCTGCGGTACATCTGGGTATCCGGCCGAGCGGCGCCGGCCCGGCCGACGGGCGGCGCGGAGAGGTCGGGGAGTGGGCATGGCGCACCTGGTCGCCGAGCGGGTCGGGCAGCTGTTCGTGGGCGGCGACCGCCTCGAGTACACCGAGTACGGCGGCGGGGACCACTGGGTCGTGCTGGTGCCGGCACAGCTGGCGACCCGCGGCACGCAAGCCTCGCGGGCACGGGTGCTGGCCGGAGCCGGACACCACGTCGTCACCGTTGACCCGCTCGGCCACGGCCGCTCCGACCGCAGCGAAGACCCGCGCGACTACTCGATGCAGGAGCTCGCCCGCCAGGTCGTCGCACTGGTGGACCACCTCGGCGTCGACCAGGCGGTCGTCGGCGGCACCTCCTTCGGCGCGAACGTCGCCCTCGAGGTGGCCGTCCTCGCGCCGGACCGGGTCCGGGGCCTGCTCCTCGAGGCGCCGGTCCTGGACAACGCGCTGGAGGCGGCGGTCGTGTCGCTGTCCCCGCTGCTCCTCGTCGCGCGGGTGGCGCCGTGGTCGGTGACGCTGACCGGGCTGCTCAGCCGGCTCGTCCCGCGGCGGCTGGTGCCGCACTGGGCCGGGGTGGCCCTCGACGGTCTGGTCCAGCGCCCGGCCCCGCTGCGCGCCATGATCCACGGCCTGCTCTTCGGCCGGCTGGCGCCGCCCAGCCGCGAACGCCGGCAGATCACGCCTCCCGCCCTGGTGGTGGGCCACCCGTGTCACCCGCTGCACCTCACCGCGGACGCGCGGATGCTCGCCGAGGAGCTCGCCGACGCGACGTACGTCGAGGCCGCCGGCACGTGGGAGTGGCGGCTCCGGCCCGGCCGGCTCGACGCGGCGATGCTGGAGTTCGTGGACTCCCTGGGCGAGGAGGACGACCCGCCCGCCAGCCGCCTCGCCCGCGGCTCCTGACCCTTCCCCGGCTCGGCACCCGTTCCCCCGACCCCCGTCCCCGACCTCCCGCCGCCCAAGCCCCGCCGAGTCGGCGCTACCTCCCCCTGAAACAGGCTCGAGTCGGCGCGAGCTCCCCCGGGCGAGTTGGCCGGTTTCCCATGGGATCGAGGGTTTTCGCCGGTTCCCATGGCGGGCGCACCGTGGGAAGCGGGCAAACGTCGTGGAAGCGGGGCGTTCATGCCGACTCGGCGGCCCCCGCGCTGGAGTCTGCGCCGACTCGGCGGCCCCTGCGCGGGAGCTTGCGCCGACTCGGCGTCCCCGGCGCGGGAGCTTGCGCCGACTCGGCGTCCCCGCGCGGGAGCTTGCGCCGACTCGGCGTCCCCTGCTCGGGAGCTTGCGCCGACTCGGCGTCCCCGCGCGGGAGCTTGCGCCGGCTCGGCGTCCGCTGCTCGGGAGGTAACGCCGACTCGGCGTCCCCTGCGCGGGAGCTTGCGCCGACTCGGCGGCCCCCGCGCGGGAGGTGACGCCCACTCGCGGGGGGTGGGGCGCAGAATGGGCCGATGGGCCTCTACCGGGACGACGCGGTCGTCCTGCGCACCCAGAAGCTCGGGGAGGCTGACCGGATCGTGACGCTGCTGACCCGCCGGCACGGTCGGGTCCGGGCGGTGGCGAAGGGGGTCCGGCGCACCAGCTCGCGGTTCGGGTCCCGGCTGGAGCCGTTCACCCACGTCGACCTGCAGCTGGCGGAGGGGCGCAGCCTCGACGTGGTCACCCAGGCCGAGACCGTGGCGCCGTACGCCGCGAGGATCGGCGCCGACTACGCCGCCTACACGGCCGGGACGGTGATGCTGGAGACCGCGGAGCGGCTGGTCGTCGAGGACAAGGAGCCGGCCCTCCAGCAGTTCCTGCTGCTGGTCGGCGCGCTCCGGGCGATCTGCGACACCGACCGGCCGCCCGGGCTGGTGCTCGACGCGTTCTTGCTGCGCTCACTCGCGGTCGCGGGCTACGCGCCGTCGTTCGAGGCCTGCGCCCGGTGTGGCACGGAGGGCCCGCACGTGGCGTTCAGCCCCGGCGCCGGCGGCATGCTCTGCGCGGACTGCCGCGTGCCCGGCTCGGCTCGTCCCGCCCCGGAGACCGTGGCGCTGCTCGCCGCCCTGCTGTCCGGTGACTGGGACATCGCGGAGCGCACCGAGCGGCGCGTCCGCAGAGAGGCCGCCACCCTGGTCGCGGCGTACCTCGCCTGGCACCTCGAGCGGGGCTTGAGATCGCTGGCCCACGTCGAACGGGCCGAGCCGTGAGGCCGCCCTCGCCGCACCCGTCCGGTGCCCGGCCGCCGAGGCTGCCGCCGGAGCTGGTCCCGAGGCACGTCGCGATCGTGATGGACGGCAACGGCCGGTGGGCCAAGCAGCGTGGGCTGCCTCGCACCGCCGGCCACGAGCAGGGCGAGCACGCGTTGTTCGACGTGGTCGAGGGCGCCATCGAGATCGGGGTGCGGGCGGTCTCCGCGTACGCGTTCTCCACCGAGAACTGGTCACGCTCACCCGACGAGGTCCGCTTCCTCATGGGCTTCAACCGCGACGTGATCCGCCGCCGCCGCGACGAGATGCACGACCTCGGCGTCCGGGTGCGCTGGGCCGGCCGGGGGCCGCGCCTCTGGCGCTCGGTGGTCAAGGAGCTGCAGGAGGCCGAGCAGATGACCCGCGACAACAACGTCCTCACGCTGACCATGTGCGTGAACTACGGCGCCCGCGCCGAGCTCGCGGACGCCGCGCAGGCCCTCGCCAGGGACGTCGCGGCCGGCCGGCTGAAGCCCGGCAGCGTGGACCAACGGGTCCTCGCGCGCTACCTCTACGTCCCCGAGCTGCCCGACGCGGACCTGTTCTGGCGCACGTCCGGCGAGCAGCGGATGTCCAACTTCATGCTCTGGCAGGCCGCGTACGCCGAGCTGGTGTTCACCGACGTGCTCTGGCCCGACGTCGACCGGCGGCACCTCTGGGCGGCCATCGACACCTACGCCCGCCGGGACCGGCGGTACGGCGGGGCCCTGCCCAACCGCTAGCCGTGGCCCGTCGGCAGGCGACCGCGGGAGCCGGCTTGTGGCCGATGGTTGCAGCTGCGGGCGGCGTGTCGTCGCAGCCATGGGCCAGAACGCGCCATCCGTGCAGGCATCGGCCACAACCCCGCAGACGCCGCAGCCGGTCAGGAGCGGCTACACCGAGGGCAGGTGCCGAAGATCTCCAGGCTGTGGCTGACACCGGTGAAGCCGTGGTCCGCGGCGACCCGGTCGGCCCAGCGCTCGACGGCAGGGCCCTCGACCTCGACGGTGCGGCCGCAGGCCCGGCAGACCAGGTGGTGGTGGTGGGTGGTGCTGCACCGGCGGTAGAGCGCCTCCCCGTCCTCGGTGCGCAGCACGTCGACCTCGCCACCGTCGGCGAGCGCCTGCAGGGTGCGGTAGACCGTCGAGAGGCCCACGGCGTCGCCGCCGCGGCGGAGCAGGTCGTGGATGTCCTGGGCGGAGCAGAAGACGTCGAGCTCGCGTAGGCACGCCGCGACCGCCCGGCGCTGGCGGGTGGGCCGCGACCCGGAGGGGAGAGCCGGCTCTGAGCTCATGTCAGTGCTCGTCGTAGTGCCGGTCGTGGACGGCATGGCGGTGCCCGTCGTGGACGTAGTCGACGTGGTCCCCGTGCGGCACCGCGACGTGTCCGCAGCCCTCGCCGTGCTCGTGGTCGTGCTCCTCGTCGACCGTCGTGTGCGCGGGGGCGGGGACCGGGCCCGGCGGCGGCAGGTCGGGGAACGGCGCGCTCAGCTGGGCCCGGCGGCGCAGCCAGGCGCCGACCGGCCAGGCGGCCACGAAGCCGGCCAGCGCGAGCAGCACGATGCTCGCGCCCGGCGCCACGTCCGCGTACGCCGAGACGACCACCCCGGACACCGACGCCACCGTCCCGAGGGCCATCGAGGCCAGCAGCGTGGTCCGGAAGCTCCGGCTCAGCTGCTGGGCGGTGGCGACCGGCACCACCATGAGCGCGCTCACCAGGAGCAGCCCGACGGTCCGCATCGCCACCGTCACCGTGACCGCGGCCAGCACCGACACCAGCAGGTTGTAGCCGCGCACGTGCAGCCCGCTCACCCGGGCGAACTCGGGGTCCTGCGCGACGGCGAACAGCCGCGGCCGCAGCCCCACCGTGACCAGCACGACCACGGCCGCGAGCAGCACCGTCACGGTCAGGTCCGTGCTGTCCACCGTGGTGATCGACCCGAACAGGTAGCGGTTGAGCGTGGCCGCGCTCTGCCCGGCCAGCCCGGTGAGCAGCAC
>JBIOYO010000042.1:0-8257 GCA_044870175.1 Nocardioidaceae bacterium
CCAGTCCCAAGCCGGTGCGGCGCGAGAACGGCGAGCCTGCGCAACGTCCAAGCGGGCGCTTCGCGCCGGAGGGAAGTTCCGCCGGCTCGCCTCTCCTCGGGCTGCGCCCGAGGGACTGGCCCCCCCGGAGCGAGGAACGAGCGAAGGGGGTGGTTGCCCGCGCCGCCGTGCCGGGGAGGCGGCACGACCTCCGACCGCCGACGAAACAACGGGCCGGTCAGCCGAGCCTCATCCCACTCGGCATCCCAGTCCCAAGCCGGTGCGGCGCGAGAACGGCGAGCCTGCGCAACGTCCAAGCGGGCGCTTCGCGCCGGAGGGAAGTTCCGCCGGCTCGCCTCTCCTCGGGCTGCGCCCGAGGGACTGGCCCCCACCGGAGCGAGGAACGAGCGGAGGGGGTGGTTGCCCGCGCCGCCGTGCCGGGGAGGCGTCTCGCCCTCCGCCCGCACCTGCGACTCGAGCACCCCTCAGGTGGTGGCGGCGGCGCGCTCGCGGTCGACCTTGCCGCCGAGCAGGTACGCCGCCGCCCAGAGGCCGGCGAAGACGACACCGAGGGCATACATGGCGGGGACGACCAGCCCCAGCGCGACCGTCGCGACCTGGATCGCCCAGCCGAGCCAGAACGCCCACGCGTGCCGGAGCAGGCCGACCACCACCAGGCAGGCGACGGTGAGCCCGACGCCCACGGCGAGCGCGGCCCCTGTCGGCACGTCGGTCAGGCTCACCAGCACCGGCGTGGTCAAGAGCAGCACCACCGCCTGGAGGCTGAGCATCGCCGCGCAGAGGGAGACCCGCATCGACCGCATCAGGACCTGCCCTCCCCTCGAGCCGCCAGAAGCCGCCGGGCCTCGCCGACCGTCACCACCGACCCGGTCACCAGCACGCCGCCGGCGCCGATCGACTCCCCCAGCGCGCCGCCGGTCTCGGCGAGCGTCACCGCGGTGTCGATGGCGTCGTCGAGGCGGGGGGCGACCCGCACCCGATGCTCCCCGAACAGGTCGCGAGCCACCTCGGCCAGCTCCTCGGCGGGCATCGCCCGCGAGGTCGCGGCCTGCGTCGCGACCACCTCGGACAACACCGGCTCCAGCTCGGCGAGGATGCCCTCGACGTCCTTGTCCGCCATGACGCCGACCACTCCGACCAGCGGGGCGAAGGTGAAGGAGTCGAGCAGCGCCTCGACGGTCGCGGCCATGCCGTGCGGGTTGTGCGCGGCGTCCAGCACGATCGCGGGGCTGCGGCGTACGACCTCGAGCCGGCCCGGTGAGGTGACCTCTGCGAAGGCGCCTCGCACCAGCTCCTCGTCCAGCGCCTCGCCGTCGCCGAACGCCTCGACCGCGGCCAGCGCCACGACGGCGTTCTGCGCGTGGTGGGCGCCGAAGAGCGGTAGGAAGACGTCGCGGTACTCCCCCGCGAGCCCTCGCAGCGTGGCCACCTGGCCGCCGACCGCCGGCACCCGCGCCGCCACCGCGAAGTCGACGCCCTCGCGCAGCACGGGGGCGCCCACCTCGGCGGCGCGGTCCCCGAGCACGGCCCACACCTCCTCGTGCTGCTCGGCGAGGACCACGGTCGCCCCGGGCTTGACGATGCCGGCCTTCTCGACCGCGATCCGCTCCGGCTCGGCCCCCAGGTAGCGCTGGTGGTCCACGGCGATCGGGGTGACCACGGCGACGACCCCGTCGGCGACGTTCGTGGCGTCCCAGGACCCGCCCATGCCGACCTCGACGACCGCGACGTCGACCGGAGCGTCGGCGAAGGCGGCGTACGCCATCGCGACCACCATCTCGAAGAAGGACAGCGGGTGCGGCTGCGCGGCGTCGACCAAAGCGGCGTACGGCGCCACGTCGGCGTAGGCCCGCACGAAGGCGTCGGCCGAGAGCGGCTGGCCGTCCACCGCGATCCGCTCGGTCATGGACTCGACGTGCGGGCTGGTGAACCGGCCGGTGCGCAGCCCCCTCGCCCGCAGCAGCGCGTCGACCATCCGGCTGGTCGTCGTCTTGCCGTTGGTGCCGGTCAGGTGGACGACCGGGTAGGCCCGCTGCGGGTCGCCGAGCAGCTCGGTCAGCGCCCGGATCCGGGAGAGGCTCGGCTCCAGGCGGGTCTCCGGCCACCTCGACAGCAGGGCAGCCTCGACATCGGAGTACGACGGGGGGCCGGAGGCCGGGTCGGCAGCGGGAGACATCGCTGGCGAGTCTACGGACCGTGGCCTGTCATGCCCCGCGAGGCACAATGGAGCCAAGTCCTGAGCCGAGGAGGCACCCATGCACCCAGCCGCCAAGGCGGCCGTCGCCGCCGTCGCCGTCGCCGTCGTCCTGGCGATCCTCGGCGTCCCGCTGTGGGTGACCCTGCTGGTCCTCGTCGGCGTCCCGGTCGTCGGCTACCTCATGCTCGACCCCGCCCAGCGGCGCCGGCTGCGCGGGGTGTCGCGGCGCAGGATCGGCTCCTGACGCTGCGGCTGGCCGGTCCATCGTCCCGGGTCTGCGGGCGCGAAACCGGGTCGAGGGCGCAGGTGCCGGTTCCGTAGGATCGGCGGCATGACCGAGCAGCTCCAGCACCCCGACCTGTCCACGACGGCGCTCCGCCGCGCCGTCGTACCGGACAGGCCGGCGCTGGAGGGCCTGGAGGCGAAGTGGGCGGAGATCTGGAGGCAGCAGCGCACCTACGCATTCGACCGCAGCAGGACCCGTGAGGAGATCTACTCCATCGACACGCCGCCGCCGACGGTGAGCGGCTCGCTGCACGTCGGCCACGTCTTCTCCTACACGCACACCGACCTGGTCGCGCGCTTCTGGCGGATGCGCGGCAAGGAGGTGTTCTACCCGATGGGGTGGGACGACAACGGCCTGCCGACCGAGCGCCGCGCCCAGCAGTTCTACGGCGTGCGCTGCGACCCGTCGATGCACTACGACCCCGGCTTCGTCCCGCCCGCGAAGCCGGACCCCAAGCACCAGATCCCGGTCAGCCGGCCCAACTTCGTCGAGCTGTGCGAGCAGATGGTCCAAGACGACGAGCAGGTCTTCGAAGCTCTGTGGCGCACGCTGGGCCTCAGCGTCGACTGGGAGCAGACCTACACGACCATCGGCCGCACGGCGCGAACGGTCTCCCAGCGGGCGTTCCTGCGCAACTACGCGCGCGGGGAGGCCTACCAGCAAGAGGCGCCGACGCTGTGGGACGTCACCTTCCAGACCGCAGTCGCCCAGGCCGAGCTCGAGGCGCGGGAGTATCCCGGTCATTACCACCGGGTCGCATTCCACAAGCCCGGCGGCGACCCGGTGCTGATCGAGACCACCCGTCCGGAGCTGGTCCCGGCCGTCGTCGCGCTGGTCGCCCACCCCGACGACGAGCGCTACCGGCCGCTGTTCGGCACGACCGTGACGTCGCCCGTGTTCGGGGTCGAGATCCCGGTGCTGCCGCACCCTGCGGCCGAGCCGGACAAGGGCGCGGGCATCGCCATGTGCTGCACGTTCGGCGACCTGACCGACGTGATGTGGTGGCGGGAGCTGCAGCTGCCGGTCCGCACAGTGGTGGGCCGCGACGGGCGGCTGCACCGGGAGACCCCGGAGTGGCTGCGCGCCGAGCGTGCCGCGGCGGCGTACTCCGAGCTGGCCGGCAGGACCACGTTCAGCGCGCGGGCCGCCATGGTCGGCCTGCTCAGGGCCGAGGGCGACCTCCACGGCGAGCCCACCCCGACGACGCGCATGACGAACTTCTACGAGAAGGGCGAGAAGCCGCTTGAGATCGTCTCGACGCGGCAGTGGTACATCACCAACGGCGGCCGCGACGAGAGGCTCCGCGAGGACCTGGTCGCGCGCGGCGATGAGATCGCGTGGTACCCGCCGTTCATGCAGCACCGCTACGACAACTGGGTGCGCGGCCTCAACGGCGACTGGCTGGTCTCGCGCCAGCGGTTCTTCGGGATCCCCTTCCCGGTCTGGTACCCCCTCGACGTCGACGGCGACCCGGACTACGACCACCCGCTGACCCCCCGCGAGGACCAGCTGCCGATCGACCCGTCCACCGACACACCGGCCGGGTACGACGAGTCGCAGCGCGGCCGGCCGGGCGGCTTCATGGGCGACGAGGACGTCATGGACACGTGGGCGACCTCGTCGCTGACCCCGCACATCGTCTCGGGGTGGGAGTCCGACCCGGACCTGTTCGCCCGGGTGTTCCCCATGGACCTGTGCACGCAGGCACACGAGATCATCCGCACCTGGCTGTTCTCCCGGGTCGTGCGCGCGCACTTCGAGCAGGGCGTCGTCCCCTGGTCGCACGCCATGCTCTCCGGCTGGGTGGTCGACCCGGACCGCAAGAAGATGAGTAAGTCCCGCGGCAACGTCATCGTGCCCACGGAGATCCTGGACAGGTTCGGCGCCGACGCGGTGCGGTGGCGCGCCGCGATGGCCCGGCCCGGCCTGGACTCACCCTTCGACGAGGCGCAGATGAAGGTGGGCCGGCGGCTGGCCATGAAGGTGCTCAACGCCTCGAAGTTCGCTCTGGGCGGGGTCGGCGCCGACGACCCGGCGGCGGCGCCGGTGACCGAGCCGGTCGACCGGGCGATGCTGGCCGGGCTCGCCGGGGTCGTCACCCGGGCCACGCAGGCGTTCGAGTCCTACGACTACACGACCGCCCTGGAGGTCACCGAGCGGTTCTTCTGGGGGTTCTGCGACGACTACGTCGAGCTGGTCAAGGAGCGCGCGTACGGCGCTCGCGGCGACGCCGCCTCCGGCTCCGCCCGGTCCGCGCTCGCCCTCGCGCTGCACGTCCAGCTGCGCCTGCTCGCGCCGTTCCTCCCCTACGTCACCGAGGAGGTCTGGTCGTGGTGGCAGGAGGGGTCGGTGCACCGGGCGGCCTGGCCGCACGCCGACGAGCTGGCCCTGGCCGACGGCGCTGACCCCGGCCTGCTCGACGCGGTCGCCGCCGCGCTCGGTGGCCTGCGCGGTGTGAAGTCCCAGGCCAAGGTGGCGATGCGTCACGAGCTGGTCCACGCGGAGGTGCGCGGCCCGGCCGCGGCCGTGGCGTCGGCCCGGGCGGCCGCGGAGGACCTGCGTGCCGCCGGCAAGGTGACCGGCGAGCTGGCCTTCACGCCGTCGGACGACGCCGAGGTCAGGGTCGAGGCCGAGGTCGCCGCGCCCGCGTGAGCAGGCGGTCGGCCGGAGCTCCCCACGACGTTCCGCCGCCTCCCATGACGCGTCCGTCATGGGAGGCGGGCATCCTTGTTGATCCCATGGGAGTCTGCCGAGGCGCTCAGGGCAGCCGGATGGCCACCACCAGGTTGGGGGCGTGGTCGTCGAGGGCGGCGACGTCGTCGGCGAGCAGGCGGGCCCAGGGGTGCTGCTCGGCCGACCGGCCGCCGAGGTCGACCCGGAAGCTCACCTCGCCGCCTGCGCGCACGACGTCGGCCTCGGCGCCGTACCTCGCGAGCAGGCCGCGCACGTCGTCGGCGGCATCTGCGCGCACGCTGAGCACCATGCGGTCGGAGGCCGGGGGTGCTGCGTCGGCCGGGCGGACCCGGCGAGGGGTGACCACCCGGAAGGGGTCGTCCGGGCGCGGCCCGAGGATCGCGTTGCTCAGCATCTTGGCCGTGCCGTCGGTGAAGGCGCGGTAGTTCGGGTCGAAGCCGAACAGCACCACCCGGCCGTCCTGGTTGGCCTCGTCGACCACGGCGGCCGTGCCGCGCAGCTGGCCCGATCCCTCGGCGAAGCCGGAGACGAACCAGTCCTCGTCGCCAGCGCCCGGGTAGCGCACCGGCACGGCGTCGCCGTACGGCGTGGCCCAGACGTACTCGTACTCATACATCGCCCAGGCCGTGCGGCCGACCCCGTCGGCGAGCGGGCTGTCGGTGTCGACCTCGACCCGGACCAGCGAGCCGGGGATGTCGGAGGTCGGCGCGGCGTAGGTCGCGGTGGTGAGCCCGAGCTGGTTGGCCAGCACGGCGCTGTCGCGCAGCATCACCAGCGTGCCGCCGTCGTGCACCCACTGCACCAGTGCCTGCCGGCCGGCGTCGCCGAGGGCCGTCGACGCGGTGCCGGCGTCGCCGTTCGGGACGACCAGCACGTCCAGGCTGTCCAGACCACCACCGGCGATGTCGGCCGCGGTGAGGTCGTCGTAGAGCAGCCCGAGCCGCCGGTCCAGGACGTACCGCAGCCAGCCCGCCGACTCGATCGAGCTGCCCGAGGCCTCCGAGATCTGCCAGACGCCGACGTTCGGAGCGCCGGCCCGCCGCGACGCGACGGGCGACCGCCGCGCCTGGGCTGTCGGCGTCACGGCGACGGCGCGGGCGCGTGGCGCGAGGACGGCGCCGGAGGAGCCGCCGGCGACGTTCTCCAGGAGCGGGCCGCTGAACGCCGTGACGTCGTAGAAGTACGGGAACGGCACGTAGGTGTCCTCGTTGAGCATGGCCTGCACCCAGTGCTTCTGCCCCTGCGCCATCGGCACCCAGTAGGTGCCGGCCGGCAGGGTCACCGCGCGCGGCCCCCGGCCGTACGGCCGGTAGTCCGGGACCCGGAGTGGCCGGGTGAGCCTGAGGACGTCCACGTCCATGCCGCGGAGCCGGGCCACGAGCCGGGACACCTCGGCTGCCTTGTCCGGGTCGCCGGCCCGCAGGAAGTAGTGCCGCACGCGCCGGTCGGGGACCGGGTTGTCGATCGCGGCGCCCTCCCAGTACAGCTGGTTCGGCTCCAGCCGTCCGTGCCGGCCCTCGCGCGCCGCCGTCACGTGCTCGGCCCGCCACTCGGTGAGTATCGTGTGCCGCTCGCCCGCGGCGAAGAGCGTCGACCAGATCGCGGTGTACTGGTGCTGCAGCCGGTCGGCGGCGGGCTCCGCGGAGTTCTTCTCATACGTCATGCCCGCCGCGTTGAAGCCAGTAGCCGGCACGGTGTCGCCGTACCCCATGTAGAAGAGGTCGTAGGCCCTGCCGTTGAAGTAGTCGTAGCCGAACCGGTCGAACGCCTGCTGCATGGTCGGGCCGTAGAGCTCGTAGATCCACGACAGCGGCGTCTCGCCGATGTCGTGGTAGACGGGGTCGGCGTTGGGTGGGAAGAAGTATCCGGGCGACCCCATCTCGTGGGCGTCGATGAACAGCTGCGGCGGCAGCCGGCGCAGCATCGACACCTTGCCGTCGGTCTCCGGCTGGGTCCGGGCGAACCAGTCTCGGTTGAGGTCGAAGCCGTAGGCGTTGCGGCGGGTGTCGGCCTCCCGCCCGTCCGGGTTCTGCGTCGGCAGCACCACGACGATCGCCTTGTCCAGGATCGTCTGCGCGGTGCAGTCGGTGCGCGCGGCGAGCTCGTAGAGCACCCGCAGCGTCGCGTCCGTGCCGCTCTCCTCACCGCCGTGGACGTTGCCGGCCACCCAGAGCACGGCGGGAGTGCTGGCCGCGATCCTGCTCGCCCGCGCGGCCGAGGTGTCCGCGTCACGCAGGGCGCCCAGGGACCGGCCGATCCGGGCCAGTGCCGCGGGCGTGGTCCACGCCGGCTTGCCGACGACGGCGTAGCGCAGCGGGCGCCCGTTCCACGACCGGGCGAGCACGCCGTCGACCACGTTGGGACTGGCCGCCGAGACCGCCCGCAGGTAGCGGTCGGACTCCGCGACCGTCACGTCACGGTCGCCGAGCGCGATGCCGAGCACCTCTGAGGCCGTAGGCACCGAGTCGTCGACGACCGGGTCGACGAAGGCGTCGCAGACGACCCGGCGCTCGGCTGGCGCGCCGGTCGCCGCGGGGTCCAGAGGCGCGGTGATCGCCAGCGCCGCCGCGAACACGGTCACGCCGGTCGCGGAGAGGGTACGTCGTCCTCGTCTGGTCATCTGCTGCTCCCGAGCTCGCTGCGCCGGTGACTGCTGGCCAATGCCGACCAGTCTGAGCACAGTTGGTGCTGTACGTCGATGGCGGCACGCCGGTGTGAGGCGATGACTTCGCCGCTCCGGTCGTGTCGGTACTGGCGATCACGCGCGACAGACCACGAAAGGAGCGCCGAATGCCACGCCTCGCCCCCTGTCTCTGGTTCGACGGCAACGCCGAGGAGGCCGCGAGCTTCTACGTCTCGGTCTTCCCGAACTCCAAGATCGGGCACGTCCAGCGCTACCCGGAGCACAGCCCGTTCCCGCCGTCGTTCCCGGCGGGGACGGCGATGACGGTCCACTTCGTCCTGGACGGGCAGCAGTTCACCGCGCTCAACGGCGGCCCGGAGTTCACCTTCTCCGAGGCGACGAGCATGCAGATCCTCTGCCGCGACCAGGAGGAGGTCGACCACTACTGGGCGGCCCT
>JBIOYO010000043.1:0-4634 GCA_044870175.1 Nocardioidaceae bacterium
CAGGGCCGATGGCCACCGGGTCCGGGGACGGGTTCGTCCACCTCCACGTGCACACCGAGTACTCCATGCTCGACGGCGCCGCCCGGCTCGACGACCTCTGCGCGCGGACCGCCGAGCTGGGCATGGACGCCATCGCGATGACCGACCACGGCAACGTGTTCGGCGCCTTCGAGTTCTACGCCAAGGCCAAGGCGCACGGGGTGAAGCCGATCATCGGCATGGAGGCCTACCTCACCCCGGGCACCAGCCGGTTCGAGCGCCGGCGGGTGCGGTGGAACGACGGCGGCGACGACGACGTCTCGGGCGGCGGGGCCTACACGCACATGACCCTGCTCGCCGAGAGCACGGCGGGCATGCACAACCTGTTCCGGCTGTCCTCACGGGCCTCGATGGAGGGGTACTTCTACCAGCCGCGCGCGGACCGCGAGCTGCTCGCCGAGCACGCCGGGGGGCTGATCGGCACCACCGGCTGCCCGTCGGGAGAGGTGCAGACCTGGCTGCGCATCGGCGACTACGCCAAGGCCAGGCAGGCGGCGGGCGACTTCCGCGACATCCTCGGCCCGGACAGCTACTTCTGCGAGCTGATGGACCACGGGCTGCCCATCGAGAACCGTGTGCGCGAGGGCCTGCTGCGCCTCTCGGCGGACCTCGGCATCCCGCTGCTGGCCACCAACGACTCCCATTACGTCGCCAAGGAGGACGCCCCGGCGCAGGAGCACCTGCTCTGCGTGTCCTCCGGCAGCACGATGGACGACCCGAAGCGGTTCAAGTTCGACGGCGACGGCTACTACGTCAAGTCGGCGGGAGAGATGCGGGCGCTGTGGGCCGACGCCAACGGCCTGCCTGAGGCCTGCGACAACACCCTGCTGGTCGCCGAGCGCTGCGAGGTGGAGTTCGACGAGCAGGCCAACTACATGCCCCGCTTCCCGGTGCCGGAAGGCGAGACCGAGGACTCCTGGTTCGTCAAGGAGGTCGACAAGGGCCTGCACCTTCGCTACCCCGGCGGCATCCCCGCGCGGGTCCGCGAGCAGGCCGGCTTCGAGGTCGGCGTGATCACCCAGATGGGGTTCCCCGGCTACTTCCTGGTGGTCGCCGACTTCATCAACTGGGCCAAGGACAACGGCATCCGGGTCGGGCCGGGCCGCGGCTCCGGGGCCGGCTCGATCGCGGCGTACGCCCTGCGCATCACCGACCTGGACCCGCTCGAGCACGGGCTGATCTTCGAGCGGTTCCTCAACCCCGATCGGGTGTCGATGCCGGACTTCGACATCGACTTCGACGAGCGCCGGCGCGGTGAGGTGATCCGCTACGTCTCGGAGAAGTACGGCACCGACCACGTGTCGATGATCGTCACCTACGGCACCATCAAGGCGAAGCAGGCGGTCAAGGACTCCTCGCGCATCCTCGGCTACCCGTTCGCGCTCGGCGACCGGATCACCAAGGCGATGCCCGCGCCCGTGATGGGCAGGGACGTCCCGCTCAAGGAGCTGTTCGACCCCGGGCACTCCCGCTACGCCGAGGGCGGGGAGTTCCGGGCCCTGTACGACGCCGACGGCGACGTGAAGACCGTCGTCGACACCGCCATCGGCATCGAGGGGCTGAAGCGGCAGTGGGGCGTGCACGCCGCGGGCGTGATCATGTCCAGCGCGCCGCTTCTCGACGTCATCCCGCTGATGCGGCGGCCCCAGGACGGCGCCACGATCACCCAGTTCGACTACCCGACGTGCGAGCGCCTGGGCCTGATCAAGATGGACTTCCTCGGCCTGCGCAACCTCACCGTCATGGACGACGCGCTGCGCAACATCGAGGCCAACCGCGGCGAGAAGGTCCTGCTCGAAGAGCTGACCCTGGACGACGCGGCGACGTACGCGCTAATGCAGCGGGGGGACACCCTCGGGGTCTTCCAGCTCGACGGCGGGCCGATGCGGGCGCTGCTGCGCAGCATGCGACCGGACTGCTTCGCCGACATCTCCGCGGTCGGCGCCCTCTACCGGCCCGGACCGATGGGGGCGGACTCGCACAACAAGTACGCCCGCCGCAAGACCGGGCGTGAGCCGGTGGTGCCGATCCACCCCGAGCTGGCCGAGCCGCTCGCGGACATCCTGGGCGAGACGTACGGGCTGATCGTCTACCAGGAGCAGGTCATGGCGATCGCACAACGGCTGGCCGGCTACACGCTCGGCCAGGCCGACCTGCTGCGCCGCGCGATGGGCAAGAAGAAGAAGGCCGAGCTGGACCGGCAGCTCGAGACCTTCTCCGCCGGCATGGCCGAGCGCGGCTACTCCGAGCACGCCGTCACGACGCTGTGGGACATCCTGCTGCCGTTCTCCGACTACGCGTTCAACAAGGCGCACTCCGCGGCGTACGGGCTGGTGTCGTACTGGACGGCGTACCTGAAGGCCAACTTCCCGTGCGAGTACATGGCCGCCCTGCTCACGTCGGTCAAGGACGACAAGGACAAGATGGCGGTCTACCTCAACGAGTGCCGCCGCATGGGCATCCGGGTGCTGCCTCCCGACGTCAACGAGTCGGAGTCCACGTTCACCCCGGTGGGCGCCGACGTTCGGTTCGGGCTCAACGCCGTCCGCAACGTCGGGCACAACGTCGTCGACGCGATCGTGACGGCCCGGCGGGAGCAGGGCCGGTTCGCCGACTTCAACGACTTCATGCACAAGGTGCCGCAGCTGGTCTGCAACAAGCGGGTCGTCGAGTCCCTGGTCAAGGCCGGGGCGTTCGACTCGCTCAGCCACGGGCGGCGGGCCCTCGTCGCCGTTCATGAGGAGGCCGTCGAGAGGTACGCCGAGGTCAAGCGCAACGACCAGTCCGGACAGGAGTCGTTGATCGGAATGCTTGGCCTGGAAGACATCGGAAGCGCCGGAACCGACGTCGCGATTCCCGAGCTGGTCGAATGGGACAAGCAGACGCTGCTCGCCCACGAGCGCGACATGCTCGGCCTCTACGTCTCCGACCACCCGCTGCTCGGCCGAGAACACGTGCTCTCGGCCGCGTCGGACTGCACCATCGGCGACCTGCTCGTCGACGAGGAGCGCCCTGACGGCGCCTCCGTCACCGTCACGGGCCTGGTCACCGCGGTGCAGCGCAAGATCACCAAGCGCGGCGACTCCTGGGCGATGGTGACCGTGGAGGACCTCGAGGGCGCCATCGACGTGCTGCTGTTCCCGAGCGCCTACCAGCTGGCCGCGACGGTGCTGGTCGAGGACGCGATCATCACCGTCAAGGGCCGGCTCAGCCGGTCCAAGGACCAGCCCGAGCTGCACGGGCAGGAGGTCACCGTCCCCGACCTGAACGACGCGCCGAGCGGGCCGGTCACGATCACGTTGCCGTCGACGCGGTGCACGCCGCCCGTGGTCGACCAGCTCAAGGAGGTGCTCGGCACCCATCCCGGGACGACCGAGGTGAGGCTGCGGCTGCTCAGCCGCAGCGACACCACGGTCTACCGGCTGCCCGACACGCTGCGGGTCACCTCGTCGGCCGCACTGTTCGCCGATCTCAAGGCGCTGCTCGGGCCCGGCTGCCTGTCCCGGTCGTGACCGGCCCAGAAGGCGACGTCTGAGCGGCCCGTGACCACGGCGGACGCGACGCGGACGGGGGGTGGCGGCGGGGCGCTGCGCGAGGTGGCCGCGGTGCTCGCCCTGTTCGCGGTGGCCGGCGTCGTCGCGGGCGTGCTGTGGGCCCAGGTGACGGACCCGGTGCTGGTGACGAAGGGTCCGGCGGGGGTCGGCATCGACGAGGTGGAGCTGGCCCGCCAGTTCGGGGCCGACGGATGGTTCCTGGTCCTGGGCGGGGTGGCCGGCCTGTTGCTCGGGGCCGCGGTGACGGCGTGGGCCGTGGTGGGTCGGCGGCAGCTGGTGGTCGTCGTGCTGCTCGTGCTGGCCGGTGCCGCGCTGGCCACGCTGCTGATGCGGTTCACGGGCCGTCTCGCCGGGCCGGGCGACCCGCGGGCCGCGCTTGCCGACGCGCCCGTCGGCGCGACCGCTCCGGCCCGGCTGCAGGTGCACGCCTCGATCGTCGACCTGACCTGGATGGTCGCCGCGCTGCTGGGGGCGCTGGCCGTGCTGCTCTCGCCCCTGCGCCGCAGTCGCTGACCCTCCTTCGGGGCACCGGTTACCGTGAGGTACCAGCACTTTGCACAGGGGGACAGATGACTTCGGACAACCCGTACTCCGCGGCCGGCCCCGGTGGGCCCGGTGGGCCCGGTGGACCCGGTGGACCCGGTGGACCCGGTGGACCTGAGGGTCCGCGCACCGAGTACCTCGGCGACGCCTCGTCAGCCCAGCCGGGACGCCCCCGGCGACGGCGGCCGCTGCTGCTCGCCGCCGCGGCGGTGGCGGTCGTCGGCGTCGCCGGCGGGGCGGCATGGGGTGTCGCGCAGCTGGTCGGCGGGGGCGCGGAGCCCGCTGCCGCCGTGCCGGCCGACGCCCTGGCCTACCTCGCGGTCGACCTGGACCCGTCGGCCGCGCAGAAGGTGGAGGCGTTCCGCACGCTGCGCAAGTTCCCCGCGTTGAAGGAGAAGCTCGACCTGGGCAGCCGCGACGACGTCCGGGAGTGGGTGTTCGAGCAGATCCAGGCCGAGGGGCAGTGCGAGGACCTCACCTTCGACGACGTGGACTCCT
>JBIOYO010000044.1:0-3676 GCA_044870175.1 Nocardioidaceae bacterium
GCACCGACTGGGCCGGGCGCACCGCGTGCGTGACGTCGTTGGCGCCCACGAGGATCACCGCGACGTGCGGCTCCATCGGGAGCACCTTGTCGATCTGCGCGGCGAGGTCCTTGCTCTGCGCGCCCACGTAGGCGACCGACGAGAGGTAGCAGCGGCGGTTCGCGGCCTCGGACACGCCGGAGGCGAGCCGGGCGCCGGGGGTCTCCTCGACCCGCTCGACGCCGTACCCCGCCGCTGAGGAGTCGCCCAGCAGCGCCACCTTGACGGGCGGGCCGGGCCTCGCGACGCCGTACCACCCGGTCGGGGTGGGCGGGTCCCCGTCGGCGTTCCCGATGGTGCGGCGGGCCAGGGTGGCCTCGGCACGGAGCAGGCCGTAGAGGGACGCGCCCAGCAGCGAGAGGCCGCCCCCGCCGTACGCGGCGGCGGCGACCAGCCTCTTCGCTGCCTCCGCGCTGCCCACGCCCCAACTGTACAAATCGCCGGTGAGGTCCCGTGGCCGTTCGCGTGTGGCCGATGGCCGCAGCGACACGCCGCGTGCGCACGCAGCCTCCGGCCACTCCGGGCGGATCGTGCAGGCATCGGCCACAACCCCCGCCGGCTGCGAGACCTAGACTCGCCGGGTGGACTACGCCAGCTCGATGCTCGACCTGGTCGGCAACACGCCGCTGCTGAAGCTGTCGAAGGTGACCGACGGTGCGCAGCCGCTGGTGCTGGCGAAGCTGGAGTACCTCAACCCCGGCGGCTCGGTGAAGGACCGGATCGCGGTGCGCATGGTGGAGGCCGCGGAGCAGGACGGCAGCCTCCGGCCCGGCGGCACGATCGTCGAGCCGACCTCGGGCAACACCGGCGTGGGACTGGCGATGGTGGCGCAGCAGAAGGGCTACCACTGCGTGTTCGTCTGCCCGGACAAGGTGAGCGTGGACAAGCGCAACGTGCTCAAGGCGTACGGCGCCCGCGTGGTGGTGTGCCCGACGGCGGTCGCGCCGGAGCACCCGGACTCCTACTACAACGTGTCCGACCGGCTGGTCCGCGAGATCGAGGGCGCCTGGAAGCCCGACCAGTACTCCAACCCGCACAACGCCCGGTCGCACTACGAGGACACCGGCCCGGAGATCTGGCGGCAGACCGACGGGCGGGTCACCCACTTCGTAGCCGGCGTCGGCACCGGGGGCACGATCAGCGGGACGGGCCGGTTCCTCAAGGAGCAGAACCCCCGCGTCCAGGTGGTCGGCGCGGACCCCGTCGGGTCGGTGTACTCCGGCGGGACGGGGCGGCCGTACCTGGTCGAGGGGGTCGGCGAGGACTTCTGGCCGGCGGCGTACGACCGGGAGATCGCCGACCGGGTCATCGCGGTGTCCGACGCCGACTCCTTCGCCACCACCAGGCGGCTGGCGCGCGAGGAGGCGCTGCTGGTCGGCGGCTCCAGCGGGATGGCGGCGTGGGCCGCGGTGCAGGTCGCCAAGGAGCTCGACGCCACCAAGGCGGGGGACGAGGCGGTGATCGTGGTGCTGCTGCCGGACTCCGGTCGCGGCTACCTCACCAAGCTGTTCGACGACGACTGGCTGGGCCGCTACGGGTTCCTGCCCGCGCGGACCGGGCGCACCGTCGGTGAGGTGCTGCGCGGCAAGGACGGCCGGCTGCCGGACCTGGTCCACACCCACCCGAACGAGACGCTGGCCGAGGCGGTGCAGATCCTCAAGGAGTACGGCGTGTCGCAGATGCCGGTGGTCCGGGCCGAGCCGCCGGTCGTGGCCGCGGAGGTGGCCGGGTCGGTCTCGGACAAGCGGCTCCTCGACGCGATCTACTCCGGCCACGCCTCGCTGACCGACCCGGTCGAGGCGCACATGGACGCGCCGTTCCCCACCATCGGGGCGACCGAGCCGGTCGCCGAGGCCGCGGAGCTGCTCGAGGCCGCCGACGCGCTGCTGGTGCAGGAGGACGGCAAGCCGATCGGGGTGCTGACCAGGCAGGACCTGCTGGCCTACCTCGCCCGGTGACCGCGGGGTGGCCGGCCGGCGACGTCGTGGCGCTGCTGACGCTGGCCGCCCTCGCAGCCGGGTTCGTCGACGCGGTGGTCGGTGGCGGCGGGCTGGTCCAGCTGCCGGCCCTCGTGCTGGGGCTGCCCGGCGCGTCTCCGGTGCAGGTGCTGGCGACCAACAAGCTGTCCAGCTTCTGCGGCACGACGGTGAGCTCGGCGACGTACTACCGGCGGGTCCGCCCGGACCCGCGCACCTTCGGCCCGCTGATGCTGCTGGCGTTCGTGGGATCGATGCTCGGCGCCCTGGTCGCCAGCCACATCCCGGCGTCGGCGTTCGAGCCCATCGTCCTGGTCGTCCTCGTCGTGGTGGGCACCTACGTGCTCCTGCGGCCGGAGCTGGGCGAGTCGACGCGGCTGCGGTTCAGCGGGCACCGGCACACCGCCGCGGCGATGGGCACCGGGTTCGCCATCGGGTTCTACGACGGGGCGCTCGGTCCGGGCACCGGGTCGTTCTTCGTGTTCACGCTGGTCGGCCTGCTCGGCTACTCGTTCCTGGAGGCCTCGGCCAAGGCCCGCATGGCCAACTGGGCCACGAACCTCGCCGCACTGCTCGTCTTCGCCCCGCAGGGTGCCGTGCTGTGGGGCCTCGGGCTGGTGATGGGCGGGTGCAACCTGGTCGGCGGCTACCTGGGCGCCAGGGTCGCGGTCGCGAAGGGCACGCGGTTCGTCCGGGTGTTCTTCATCGTGGTGGTGTCAGGGTTCGTGGTCCGGCTCGGCGGGGAGGTGCTGGGGCTCTGGGGCTGACCGGTGCGGTGTGACTCACCCAGGCGGCGGGGTCCGGCGGTCCGCGGCGGTGGCGCCGCCGGACTCGTCGGCCTCGTAGGACTGCTCCGTGGACCCGGCGGATCGCGTGCTCTCGGTCGTCTCCGTGGTGACCTCGGTGCGCCGCGTGCTGCTGCCGTCCGGGTCGAGCTCCTCGGCCTGCCGCAGCGTCTCGGCGTGCCGGGAGCGGTACTCCGCCGCCGTGCTGGCAGCGTCGCCGGCCTCCGCCTCGAGCCGCTCCGCCTGGGCCGCCTTCTCGTCGGCCTGGGCCCTGGCCGCCGCGGCCTGTGCGCGCGTCTCCTCCGCGGCCGCGGCCCGTCGCTGCACCCCGGACTCCAGTCCGGTGGCCTGCTCGCGCAGCTCCGCGGCGCGCTGGCGGCGGCTCTCCAGGCGCTTCTTGCGCAGCATGGCCACGGCTATCGCCGCGAGCGCCAGCAGCACCAGGACGGCGATCACGATCCATCCCCAGGTCGACATGTCGGGCTCCTCGTCTCGTCGGTCTTCCACCCCGGGGGTACCCGCGGCGAGGCCGGACAAAACGACCGTTTCGGCGGCGACCGGTGCGCGATGTGGCCGATGACCGCTCAGCTGGGTACTACCGGGGCATGAACTGGTCTCGCATGGCGAAGTCCCTGCCCGCGGTCGCAACGCTCGGAGTCGCGGCGTACGACGTGCTGCAGCGCAAGCACTCGATCCTGCGCACGTTCCCGGTGATCGGGCACGGCCGCTTCATGCTGGAGACGGTCGGGCCGGAGCTGCGTCAGTACATCGTCACCGACAACAACTCCGAACGTCCGTTCAGCCGCGACCAGCGCCGTTGGGTGTACGCGTCGTCGAAGCTCGAGAACAACTACTTCGGTTTCGGCAGCGACAACG
>JBIOYO010000045.1:0-3297 GCA_044870175.1 Nocardioidaceae bacterium
GGGGCAGCCGGCTGGAGCAGGTGGGCGCGCTGCGGGGCCTGGGCAGGGACGAGCAGATCACCGCGGTGCGCTGGTTCGACGACCTGGCCGTGCTGGTCACGTTCCGCCAGATGGACCCGCTCTACACGGTCGACCTCTCCGACCCCGAGCAGCCGCGGGTGAGCGGCGAGCTGAAGATCCCCGGCTTCTCCTCCTACCTGCACCCGCTTGGCGACGACCGGCTACTGGGCGTGGGCGAGCACGCCAGCGACAAGGGCGTGCCGCTGGGCGGCCAGGTGGCGGTGTTCGACCTCGGCGACCTCGCCCACCCGGTGCGGCTGTCGTGGCTGGGGCTCGGGTCCCGCACCGTGCCCGACGCCGGGATGGACCCGCGCACCTTCACCTACCTCTCCGACCGCGGCGTCGCCCTGCTCACCGTGACCGACCAGTGGACCGGGCGGGCCCGCCTGGTCACGCTGCGGGTCGGTGCCGACGGGACGCTGACCCAGCTGGCCGCGCGCGCGGTCACCGGCTGGACCGGCCAGGTCCGCACCCTCCCCCTCCCCGACGGCCGGGTCGCCCTCGTCGACGCCTCCGGCGTGACCCTGCTGACGCCGTAGGGCGGGGCTGGCCCTGCGGCTGATTCCCATGGGATCCAGGTCCTTGGCCGCCTCCCACGGCGGACGCGTCGAGGGAGCCGGCAGAACCTCGAGGTAGGCGCCGGACCACCGTCCCGGGGAGCCGAATGGGACCGGCTCGGCGCGCCGACTTCACGGCATCCGCCGTAGGGTCCAGGTATGTGCCGAAACATCCGGCCCCTGCACAACTTCGCACCTCCGGCCACGGCGGAGGAGGTGCAGGCGGCGGCGCTGCAGTACGTCCGCAAGGTGAGCGGCTCGACCCGTCCGAGCGCGGCCAACGCCGACGCGTTCGACCGGGCGGTCGGCGAGGTGGCCGCGGCCACGACCCGGCTGCTCGACGCCCTGGTGACCGCCGCGCCGCCCAAGGACCGCGAGGTCGAGGCGGCCAAGGCCCGCGCCCGCGCGCAGGCCCGGTACGCCTGACCGGCTCGGTGGTCCCGTGCGGTCCCGCCGGGTGCGCGCGGCGTTCGAGGCCACGCCGCGTGAGCACTTCCTCCCCGACTCCCAGCGCCGGTTCGCCGGGGCGGACCAGGCCCTGCCGCTCTGCCACGGCCAGACCAACAGCCAGCCGACGACGGTCCGCAACATGCTCGAGCTGCTCGACGCGCAGCCCGGGCACAAGGTGCTCGACGTCGGCTCCGGCTCGGCCTGGACCACGGCTCTGCTGGCGCACATCGTCGGCCCGTCGGGACGGGTGTACGGCGTGGAGCTGGTGCCGGAGCTGGTCGACCTCGGCCGGGCCAACCTCGCAGGCCTGGACCTGCCACAGGCACGCATCGAGCAGGCCGAGCCCGGCGTCCTGGGCCTGCCCGACGAGGCGCCGTACGACCGGATCCTGGTCTCCGCCGACGCCCGGCGGATGCCGCAGACCCTGGTCGACCAGCTCGCCGAGGGCGGCGTGATGGTGGTGCCGGTCAACGGGCGCATGGCGCGGGTCGAGCGCCGCGCGACCGGTCCGGGGACCACCTGGCACGGCCACTACCGGTTCGTGCCGCTTGTCGAGAGCCGCCGGCCCTCGCCCTGACCGGGCCGTCCGTACCCTGGACGCGTGCCGCTCGACCTGCCCGCCCCCTGCGTGGTGCTCACCGGCGCTGGCATGAGCACCGACTCCGGCATCCCCGACTACCGCGGTCCCGGGTCGACGGCGCGGAGCCCGATGACGTACGCCGAGTTCCTCTCCGGTCCGGTGGCGCGGCAGCGGTACTGGGCCCGGTCGCACCTCGGCTGGGGCCGCATGCGACGCGCAGAGCCCAACGACGGCCACCTGGCACTGGCCCGGCTGCAGACCCAGGGCCGGTGCGGGCTGGTGATCACGCAGAACGTCGACGGCCTGCACGAGCGCGCGGGTACCGGGCAGGTGTGCGCCCTGCACGGGCGGATCGCCGACGTCGTGTGCCTGCGCTGCGGGCACCGGTCGTCGCGGGCGGCGCTGCACGCCCGGCTCGCGGAAGAGAACCCGGGCTGGCTGCGACAGCACGCCGGCGCCGAGGTCCGCCCGGACGGCGACGTGGACCTCGACGAGACCGACGGGTTCGTCGTGCCGGCATGTGCCTGTGGCGGCACGCTCAAGCCCGACGTGGTCTTCTTCGGCGAGAACGTGCCCAAGCACCGGGTCGAGCGCTGCTACGCCGCGCTCGACCAGGCGGCGTCGCTGCTGGTGCTGGGGTCGTCGCTGACGGTGATGTCCGGACTGCGGTTCGTGCGGCACGCCGCCAAGCGCGGCGTCCCCGTCGTCGTGGTTAACCGGGGCCCGACCCGCGGCGACCCGCTGGCGACCCTGCGGCTGGAGCAGGGCACGACGGAGTTCCTGCGCGAGCTGGTGGCGGAGACCTGCGTCGTCGCCGGGTGACTCCGGCACACCGTGGTTGACCCGGTCGAGCGGCCTGCCGCGGCTCCCTCGTCGAACCCAGCTGTGCGTGGGCTGGGACCGTGCCGCGGCCGGCGTCGTGCCCGGTGGTCAGACCACCCTGTGCACGAACATGTGCGCCGCCTCGTCGCCGGCCAGCTCCGCGGTCTCGCCACCGACACCGACCAGCACTCCTTCTGGTCCTTGCGACACGAAGACCTCGTGGTCGGGCAAGGCGCCGATGCGCCGCAGCGCCGCCATGAGCTCCTCGTCCTTCTGCAGCTCCTCGCTGATCCGGCGGATCCGCACGCGCACCTTGTCATCGCTGGCCTCCGCCACCGAGCTCAGCGTCTGCACCCCCTCCATGAACTCCTCACCGCCGCCGGTCTCGCCCAGCTCGTCCAGCCCGGGGATCGGGTTGCCGTACGGCGACTCGGTCGGGTGCTCCAGGATCTGCACCAGCCGGCGCTCCACCGCCTCCGACATCACGTGCTCCCACCGGCACGCCTCGGCGTGCACCTCCTCCCATGGCAGCCCGATCACGTCGGTGAGCAGGCGCTCGGCGAGGCGGTGCTTGCGCATCACGCGGGTCGCGAGCTGCTCGCCTCGCGGGGTGAGCTGCAGGTGCCGGTCGCCCTCGACCGTCACCAGCCCGTCGCGCTCCATCCGCGCCACCGTCTGCGACACCGTCGGCCCGCTCTGGTGCAGCCGCTCGGCGATCCGGGCGCGCAGCGGGACGATGCCCTCCTCGACCAGCTCGTAGATGGTCCGCAGGTACATCTCCGTGGTGTCGATGAGGTCGCTCACAGCCTCATTGTGACCGATCGCTCG
>JBIOYO010000046.1:0-6663 GCA_044870175.1 Nocardioidaceae bacterium
GGCGGTCGACCAGGGCGAGGCTCTGCGGCATCGCCGGCGCGCGGAACCGCTGGTGCAGCCGGTCCTCGGTCGCGTCCAGCAGCAGGTCCGGGCGGCCGGTCAACGCGGCGACCAGCAGCGCGGCGCGTCCGGCGTTCGCACTCGCGTCGCGATGTGACACCTGGGCCGGCAGGAGTCCGCGCGCCACCGCGGTCTCGAGCGGGTCGGGTGGCACCAGAAGCACCGGTCGCACCACCGGGGACGCCTCCAGCCGCACCGCCCGCGAACCCGAGCCGGTTCGCCAGGCGATGGTGAACCCTCCCAGCACGGCGGGGGCCACGTTGTCCGGGTGACCCTCCATCTCGGTGGCCAGCGCGAGCAGCCGGGCGTCGTCCATGGCGGCCGGCCCGTCGGCGACGAGCGCTCGGCCCAGGGCCAGCCCCGCGACGATCGCGCCAGCGGACGAGCCGAGCCCTCGGCCGTGCGGGACCGCGTTGCGACAGTGCAGCGACACCCGCGGGGGTACGACCCCCAGCGTGGTGAAGGCCAGCACCATGGCCCGGCGCACGAGGTGCGTCTCGTCGCGTGGCACGACGTCCGCGCCCTCGCCCTCGACGTCGATCCGCAGCGGTCCGTCGGTGACGCCGGCCCGGACCCGGTCACGGAGGTCGAGTGCCAGCCCGAGCGCGTCGAAGCCGGGCCCGAGGTTCGCGCTGGTTGCCGGGACGGTGACCTCCACGGTCGTGGCGACGAGGTCCACGTCAGCGCCCAAACCCGGAGCGGCGCGAGGTCGGGGCCTGAGGGCGGTTGCGCCGGCTTCCGGGCGCTGTCCGCCGCGTGGTCGCCGGCGCCGCGGTGCGGTTACCGGTGGTCACGTCGACCTCGCCGCCGGCTCGCTCCGCTCGCTCACTGCCCAGCCCCGTCGTCACCGCAGGCCGGCTGCGGCGGCCGCCGCGTCGACGTCGGGCTCGACGACTGTGTCCACGAGGTCGGTGAACGTGGACAGGGCGGTGTCGACGTCCTTCAGGCCGTGCCCGGTGACGGTGACCACGACCCGCTGCCCGGCGTACGACGCGCCCCTGGCGACCTCCTGCAGGAGCCCGGCCACGCCCGCGGCGGAGGCGGGCTCGACGAAGATGCCCTCGATGGACGCCAGCGACCGCTGGGCCTGCAGGATCTCCTCGTCGCTGACCGCGGCGAACCGGCCGCCGCTCTGCTCGACGGCGGCCTCGGCAAGATGCCACGACGCGGGGTTGCCGATGCGGATGGCCGACGCCACGGTCTCCGGCGCCGCAACCGGAGTGCCCGACACCAGCGGGGCCGCTCCGGCCGCCTGCCAGCCCAGCATCCGCGGGGTGCGCGTGACACGTCCGGCCTTCTCGTACTCGACGTAGCCCTTCCAGTACGCCGAGATGTTGCCGGCGTTGCCGACCGGGAGCACGTGCACGTCCGGCGCGTCGCCCAGAGCGTCGACGACCTCGAAGGCCGCGGTCTTCTGGCCCTCGATGCGGTAGGGGTTGACCGAGTTCACCAATGCCACGGGGTAGTGCTCGGCGAGCTGCCGCGACATCCGCAGGCAGTCGTCGAAGTTGCCGCGCACCATGATCACCTGCGCGCCGTGCACGATCGCCTGCGCCAGCTTGCCGGCCGCGATCTTGCCCTGCGGCACCAGCACCAGCGCCTTCACCCGAGCGCGGGCGGCGTAGGCCGCCATCGAGGCGCTGGTGTTCCCGGTGGACGCGCAGACCACCGCCTGGGCGCCCCGGCCGAGCGCGACCGAGAGCGCGACGGTCATGCCCCGGTCCTTGAAGGAGCCGGTCGGATTGTCCCCCTCGACCTTGACCCACACGTCGCCGCCCGTGACTGCGGTCAGCCAGGTGCTGTGGACCAGCGGCGTCCCGCCCTCGCACAAGGTGTAGGTCGGGGTGCCGGCCGGCAGAGGGAGCAGGTCGGCGTACTCCTCGATCACCCCGCGCCACTGGTGGGCCATCAGTCGGCCTCTCCCTCCACGCGCATCACCGAGGACACGTCGCGGACCTCGGGCATCGCGCGCAGCGTCTCGACCGTCGCCGACAGCGCCTCGTCGGAGGCCCGGTGCGACACGACCACCAGCTGGGCGTCGTCGCCGCGCCCCTCCTGCCGGACCGCCTGGATGGACACGCCGTGCTCGGCGAACGCCTGTGCCACCGCTGCCAGCACGCCGGCCCGGTCGTCGACGTCGAGGGAGACGTGGTAGCGGGTCTGGGTGCGGCCCATCGGCAGCACCTCGCACTGGGCGTAGGCGGACTCGCCGACGCCACGCACGTCGCCCCGGCGGTTGCGCGCGACCGTGACCAGATCGCCCAGCACCGCGCTCGCGGTGGGCGAGCCCCCGGCGCCCGGCCCGTAGAACATCAGCTGCCCGGCGGCCTCGCTCTCCACGAACACCGCGTTGTAGGCCTCTCGGACGCTGGCCAGCGGGTGCGTCCGCGGGATCATCGCCGGGTGCACCCGCGCGGACACCGCCGGGCCGTCGGCCCCGTCGACCAGGTCGCAGATCGCCAGCAGCTTGACCACGGACCCCAGCTCGCGCGCGGAGGCCACGTCGGCCGCGGTCACCTCGGAGATGCCCTCGCGGTGGACGTCCGCCGCGGTGACCCGGGTGTGGAACGCGAGGCTGGCCAGGATCGCCGCCTTGGCCGCGGCGTCGTAGCCCTCGACGTCGGCAGTCGGGTCGGCTTCGGCGAAGCCGAGCTCCTGGGCCTCCTCCAGCGCCTCGTCGAAGCCGGTGCCGGCGGTGTCCATCTTGTCGAGGATGAAGTTGGTGGTGCCGTTGACGATGCCCAGGACCCGCCGCACCCGGTCGCCGGCCAGCGACTCGCGCAACGGGCGCAGGATCGGGATGGCGCCGGCCACGGCGGCCTCGTAGTAGAGGTCTCGCCCGGCCTTCTCCGCGGCGGCGAAGAGCGTGGAGGAGTCCTCGGCGAGCAACGCCTTGTTGGCGGTGACGACGCTGGCGCCGTGCTCGAGGGCGGAGAGGATCAGCGTGCGCGCCGGCTCGATTCCGCCGATCACCTCGACCACCACGTCGACCCCGGACGCGACCAGGCCGGCCGCATCGGTGGTCAGCAGGGCTGCGGGTACGTCGGCGTCACGGCGCGCCTCGGGACGGCGTACGGCGACGCCGGCCAGCTCGACCGGGGCGCCGACCCGCGCGGCGAGGTCGTCGGCCTGCTCGTGCAGCAGCCGCACCACCTGGCTGCCGACCGACCCGCAGCCGAGGAGGGCGACCTTGACGGGCGAGGACATCGGGACCTTCCGGCGGGCATGGGAGGAGAACGACTACTGCTGGTACTGGTGGACCCTATATTCCCTGGTCCAGGGCGAGCAGGTCGTCCTCGGTCTCCCGACGGACCAGGACCTCGCTGCGGCCGTCGCGCACGGCGACGACCGGCGGGCGCAGCGTGTGGTTGTAGTTCGACGCCATGGAGCGGCAGTAGGCGCCGGTGGCGGGCACGGCGAGAAGGTCGCCCGGGCGCACGTCGCCGGGAAGGAACTCGTCCTTGACCAGGATGTCGCCGGCCTCGCAGTGCCTGCCGACCACGCGGACCAGGACCGGTGCCGCGTCGGAGCGCCGCGACGCCAGGGTGGCGGAGTAGTCGGCGTCGTACAGGGCCGTACGGATGTTGTCGCTCATCCCGCCGTCCACCGACACGTACGTGCGCACCGCGCCGGCGTCCAGCTCGACCGGCTTCACCGTGCCGACCTCGTAGACGGTGCAGACCGACGGGCCGACGACGGCCCGGCCCGGCTCCACCGACAGCCGGGGGACCTCGACGCCGAGGGCGCGGGACTCGTGCTCGACGATCTTGGTCAGCTCGGTGGCCAGCTGGGCCGGGTCGGCGGGGTCGTCCTGCGCCGTGTAGGCGATGCCGAACCCGCCGCCGAGGTCGAGCTCGGGCATGGTCACGCCGAGCTCGTCGCTGACCCTCGCATGCAGCGCCAGGACGCGCCGCGCCGCGACCTCGAAGCCGGCGGTGTCGAAGATCTGCGAGCCGATGTGGCTGTGCAGGCCGAGCAGCCGCAGGCCCGGGGTGTCCTCGACCCGTCGTACGGCGGACAGCGCGTCGCCGCTGCTGATCGAGAAGCCGAACTTCTGGTCCTCGTGGGCGGTGGCGATGTACTCGTGCGTGTGTGCCTCGACGCCCGCGGTGACGCGCACCATGACCGGCGCGGTGCGGCCGAGCTCGCGGGTCAGCGCGCTGAGCCGGTCCAGCTCATGGAAGGAGTCGACGATGATCCTGCCGACCCCGAGCTCGAGCGCGCGGGTGAGCTCCGGGACGCTCTTGTTGTTGCCGTGGAAGCCGATCCGGCCCGGGTCGACGCCGGCCCGCTCGGCGACGGTGAGCTCGCCGCCGGTGCAGACGTCGAGGCAGAGCCCCTCCTCGACCACCCACCTGGCCACCGCGCCGCACAGGAACGCCTTGCCTGCGTAGTAGACGTCGTAGCCGGCGAACGCCTCGCGGAAGGCGCGGGCCCGGTCGCGCAGGTCCTGCTCGTCCAGGACGTACGCCGGGGTGCCGTGCTCGCGGGCCAGGTCGCGCAGGTCCACCCCGCCCACGACAAGCGCGCCGTCGGCGTCCTTGTGCGCCGAGGACGGCCACAGCAGCGGGTCCAGGGCGTTGGGGTCCGGGGGCTCGCGGAGCCAGGCCGGGCCGCGCGCGCTGATGTCGGCATGCAGCGCGCCGGCCTCGTGTGCCCTCACCCAGTCCTCACATGCGCTCCGGGGCGGAGACGCCAAGCAGGTCCAGCCCGTTGGCGACGACGACGCGGGTGGCCGCGACCAGGACCAGCCGGGCGCGGTGCAGGCCGGTCGCCGGCTCGTCGCCCTGCGGCAGCACCCGGCAGACGTCGTAGAACCGGTGGAACCGCGCGGCGGTGTCCTCCAGGTAGCGGGCGACCCGGTGCGGCTCGCGGAGCTGGGCGGCGGCAGCGACGACGCGGGGGTACTCCGCCAGCGCCCGCAACAGGTCGCCCTCGCGCTCGTGGCTCAGCAAGGCCGGGTCGAAGCCGCCCTCGACGTCGAGCGCGACCCCGAGGTCGGCGGCGTTGCGCAGGATCGAGCTCAGCCGGGCGTGGGCGTACTGCACGTAGTAGACCGGGTTGTCGTTGCTGGCCCGGGTCCACAGGTCCAGGTCGATGTCGATGGTGGCGTCGGTGCTGTAGCGGGCCAGCGCGTAGCGCGCGGCGTCCTTGCCCAGCGCCCCGACCAGGTCCTCCATTGCGATCACGGTGCCGGCGCGCTTGGACATCCGCAGCGGCTCGCCGTGGGAGACCAGGTTGACCATCTGGCCGATCAGGATCTCAAGGTTCACCCCCGGCTGGTCGCCGAAGGCCGCGCACATCGCCATCATCCGGCCGATGTAGCCGTGGTGGTCGGCGCCGAGCATGATCAGGCACCGGTCGAAGCCGCGCTCGCGCTTGTCCAGGTAGTAGGCCAGGTCGCCGGAGAGGTAGGAGCCCTGACCGTCGGACTTGACCACCACCCGGTCCTTGTCGTCGCCGAACTGCGCGGAGGCCAGCCAGACCGCGCCGTCCTTGGTGTAGACGTTGCCGAGCTCGGTGAGCCGCTCGATCGCGCGCTTGACCGCCCCGGACTCGTGCAGGTCGTTCTCGTGGAAGTAGACGTCGAAGTCGACGCCGAACTCGTGCAGGGACTGCTTGATCTCCTCGAACATCGACGCGACACCCACCGACCGGAAGACCTCCTGTGCCTGCTCGCCGGGGAGGTCGAGGACGCCCGGCTCCCGGGTCATCACGTCCTGCGCGATGTCGGCGACGTACTGCCCGCCGTAGCCGTCTTCGGGCACCGGCTCCCCGCGGGCAGTGGCCAGCAGCGACCGGGCGAACCGGTCGACCTGGGCGCCGTGGTCGTTGAAGTAGTACTCCCGGGTGACGTCGGCGCCCGTGGCCTCGAACAGCCGGCCCAGCGCGTCGCCCACCGCCGCCCACCGGGCGCCGCCGAGGTGGACCGGTCCGGTCGGGTTGGAGGAGACGAACTCCAGGTTGACCCGCTGGCCGGTGTAGAGGGCCGAGCTGCCGTACGCCGTCCCCGCCTCGACCACCTGCCGGGCCACCTCGCCCTGGGCCGCCGCCGCGACCCGGATGTTCAGGAAACCCGGCCCGGCGACCTCGGCGGAGGCGACGCCGTCGGCGGCGTCCAGCTCCGCGGCCAGCATCCTCGCCAGCTCGCGGGGAGGCAGGCCGGCCTTCTTCGCCAGCTGCAGGGCCACGTTGGTGGCGTAGTCGCCGTGCTGCTTGTTCTTGGGCCGCTCCACCACGACCCGGCCCGGGACGCCGTCGCGCAGCGTCACCTCACCGCGCGCGGCCAGGTCGGCCAACGCGGCCACGATCGCGGCCGAGAGCTGCTCGGGAGTCACCGGTCCAGGGTATCGGCGAGCTCGGGGACGCTCCGCGGAGTTCACGCCGACAGCGGCCCGCGCCCGCCCTCGGCCCAGCGGCGCACCGTCCGGACCAGGTCCGCCGGCTCGAACGGCTTGGCCAGGTAGTCGTCGGCGCCCGCGTCGCGACCCCTCGCCAGGTCGTCGGGCTGGAACCGCCCGGAGACGATCACGACCGGCACTTCGGAGGTCGCCGGGTCGGCGCGGAGCCGCCGCAGCGTCTCCAGCCCGGAGAGAACGGGCA
>JBIOYO010000047.1:0-2238 GCA_044870175.1 Nocardioidaceae bacterium
CCCACGGGGGCAGGTTCACCTACCGCTCCGCCGACACGGACATGCTCGGCTGGATCTGCGAACGCGCGGCCGGCGTGCGGATCGCCGACCTGGTCTCCACCCTCCTCTGGCAGCCGGTCGGGGCCGAGAGCGCCGCCGAGATCAGCTGCGACCGGGTCGGCACCGCGATCCACGACGGCGGCATGTCCGCCACGGCGCGCGACATGGCCCGCTTCGGACAGATGCTGCTCGAGGGCGGCACCGTCGACGGCGTCGAGGTGGTGCCGTCACGGTGGCTGGAGCAGTCGTTCCACCCCGGCGACGACGTCCGCGAGGCGTTCGCCGCCTCGGACAACGAGGCGGTGCTGCCCGGAGGGTGGTACCGCAACCAGCTCTGGTTCGTCCCGGGCGGCGACTCGGTGGCGCTGGTGTGCCTGGGCATCCACGGGCAGATGGTGTACGTGCGCCCCGCGAGCCGCCTCGTCGCGGTCAAGCAGTCGTCGTGGCCCACCGCGCAGGACGTGCACCACCTGGTCGACACGCTGCGGGCGTTCCGCGCCGTGGGCGAGACGCTGTCGTCCGGCTGACCCGCCGGGCGGCCCGCTCTTGCCGCCGGTCGGCGCCGCCTGTTAGGACGGACTGTGACGCCGCGCCGCGTCTGTGGCCGAGCCCGCCGAGCAAGTCGTCCAGCGAGGAGCACCCGATGCGGATCCGCCTGCTGTCCTTCCTGACCGTGCTCCTCGCCGTTCTGCTGGCGGTGGCTCCCGCCACGACCGCCGGGGCTCGGCCACGTGCAACCGGGGCCACCGAGTTCACCCTCGACGCGGAGGTTCTCGACGGTGGTCAGCAGGTCACGTCGGTGACGATCGACGGCCGTGGGCTCCGCCGGATCGACCCTCACAGCCTGAGCACGGACACCTTCGCGGTCCACGCCGTGGGGACGCTGCCGGTCCCGGTGCCAGACGACGAGGTTGCGTTCAGCACCTACGACGTCGACCGGCAGGTCACCGGCGTACGGCTCGAGGAGTCCGGAGACATCGTGGTCGACCTCGCCTCGGGCTTCGATCCCGCCACCGGAGCAGCCGTCGAGGGTGCCTCCACCCTGGCGTACCTCCTGCGCGCCGGCCGCAACGTCAAGCTCGACCTGGACTACACCGTGACCCAGAGCCAGCCGATCCGGCTCGCGGGCGGCCGCAGCCTCATGCTGGGCCCGCTCACCCAGGGCCGCACGGTCGACCGGGAGGTGGACCGGTTCACCTACGGGGTCTCCGCGGACGGCATCAACTACCGGCTGTTCGTGCCCTCGCGCCGGCACCATCGCACCGGTCCACACGGGGACCACGGCGACCGCGGGGGCCATGGCCGGCACCGGCCGGCCCTGGTGGTGTGGCTGCACGGGAACGGCGAGGGCGGCCTCCCCGGCTACTACAACAACGAGAGCCAGCTGCTCGCGAACCGCGGCGCGCTCGGCCCGGCGACCCGGCGTGCCCAGGCCATCCTGGGCGGCGCGTTCGTGCTCGCGCCGCAGGTGCCGGACACCTGGTACAACCTGGACCAGTCCGCGTACGCCGAGAAGATCAAGCGCCTGGTCGACACCACGGTGGCCCGTCATCGCATCGACGCCGGCCGGATCTACCTGATGGGCGCCTCCGCGGGCGGGTTCATGACCGTGCAGATGGTCTCCCGCTACCCGCAGCTCTTCGCCGCCGCCGTGCCCACCTGCCCGGCCATCTACCTGCCGTCCAGGGGCTACCTCGTCACCGAGGCGCAGGTGCGCCGCATGGCCGACACTCCGACATGGTTCGTCCACGCGCAGAACGACCCGACCGTCCCGTACCAGCAGACCAGCGTGTGGGCTCACGAGCTGCTGCCCGGGTCGATCCTGACCCTCTTCCCCAACGTCATGTGGGGCGGCGTGACCTACAACGGGCACTGGTCGTGGATCTACACTGCACGCAACGCGCCCACCCACGAGGGCCGGACGCTGTGGGAGTGGATGGCCGAGCAGCACCGGGAGGGCTGACCTTCGCGGTCGCCTCCCGGATCACTTGACGTAGGCGATCGGCACCTGCTCCGGCGGGTTGACCACCGGCTCGGAGACGTACTGCGACCGGATCGCGTCGATCCACGACCGGCACTTGCTGGTCAGGCCCTCCGACGTCTGCATGCGGCCCTTGGTGACCAGGATGCCGAGGTCGGCGCCCTTGAACCGGTAGTCGCCGGCGGCGTACACCCGCATGAAGAACGCCTCGTCCTCGC
>JBIOYO010000048.1:0-2439 GCA_044870175.1 Nocardioidaceae bacterium
CATCCCGGGCACCACCTGCACCAGCTCCCAGCCGTCCTCGCCCCAGGTGTCCAGGATCTGCTTCGTCGCGTGCACCAGCACGGGGACCGTCACGTACTCCCACGTCGTCATGCCGCGACTCTAGCCACGGCGGCGGCGGCGGAGGCGGAGCGGTCAGGGCCAGCCGACGCCCGCCGCCGGGGCGTCGGCGACGAGCACCTGTCCGGTTCTCGCCGCGATGACGTCGTCCATGGCCTCGGTGCCGTGCCACTCGGCGGTCAGCATGAACAGCGTCCGGCGGTCCGGACCGCCGAGCATCGCCGCGAAGCAGGGCCTGTCGAGCTCGACCCGCTCGAGGACCTCGCCGCCCTCGCGGATGCGGGCGCAGTCATTGGTCATGGTGCTGGAGGAGGCCCAGACGCACCCGTCGGCGTCCAGGCAGATGCCGTCCGGGCCCACGCCGTCGGCCCATACCCGCCGGTTCGACAGCGTGCCGTCGCCGGCGATGTCGAAGGCGGTGAGCCGCGAGGCGAACGACTCGGCGACGACCAGCGTCCGGTTGTCCGGTGTGACCACCATCCCGTTCGGGAAGGCGATGCCGTCGGCGACCTCGCGGACGCTGCCGTCGGGCGAGACCAGCGCGATCTTGCCCGGCGCGTCGCCGCTGGCCAGGACCGCCCCGAAGTCGGCGAAGTCGAAGTTCAACGAGTTCACGTACACGTTGCCGCGGCCGTCGATGGTCATCTCGCTCCACCCGTACGGCGAGAGGTGGTGGAGGTCCGCATGCCGGACCCGGGAGCCGTCCGGTTCCTCGCGGACCAGCTCCGCGCCGGTGAGGAGCATCCGGCCGTCGGGGAGCCAGCCGGTCGCCCAGCCCGCGCCCTGCGGACCCCGGCCCATCACCTCGCTCGTGCCGTCCAGGCCGACCGCGACGATCTCCTCGGCGCCCCAGTTGGAGAACCACAGCCGGCCGTCGTGCCAGCGAGGGGACTCCGGCATCGCCAGCCCCTCGAGCAGCACCCGGGGCTTCATGGGGTGGGCGGAACCCGTAGCCATCTGCGCCTCCTCGTCGCGCTCCTTCGACGTACGACTGCCGGCCGTCCCGGAAGTCATCGCGACGCGACGCGGTCGCCCACAGCCTGGTCGGTCGCCCTGCGATCAGCTCCCCAACCGACGCTCGATGTCGGCCATCAGCAGGTCCGCGACGGCCGCTGGCTTCTGCGCTGGCGCGCCGTGCCTCAACCGCGGCAGGCAGACGGCATCGGACCAGGGCAGTGACCGCCCCAGGAGCCCCGACCGCTCGTGCAGGTGCGCGGGCGACCGTTCGCCGGTGGCCAGCAGCACGTGCAGCCCGAGCCCGGCATAGGCGGGGACGCGGTCGCCGAGACCCAGCAGCGCCTCGTAGTCTGCGACCTGCCCGGGGATGAGCCGGTCGCGGTACCGCGCGGAGAGGGCCAGGCCTCGCGCGAGCAGGGCCAGGGCGGGTGGCATCCGGACCACGTCGCGCAGGAACACCTGCAGCGCCTTCCCCGGATGCCCGGCATCCAGGGCATCGCGGGCCGCGCGCGCGACGGCCTCGCTGCCCAAGCGGCAGGTCCGGCGAGCTGACCGGCGGCTCGAAGACCGCCAGGGCGTCGAATCGGCCGGGTGCGGCCAGCGCGGCCTCGAGCGCGACCACGCCTCCGGAGGAGTGCCCGAACAGGTAGCAGGGCCGGCCCACCGCCTCGGCGAGCGCGACCACGTCGGCCGCCTCGTCCCCGATGCTCACCGGCCGCCACGAGGCGACGTCGGAGCGGTACTGTCGGCGCGCCGGCCGCAGGACGCGGTGCTTGCCGGCGAGGCGGGCGCCGAGACCGGCGCACGCCGTGCCGTCGTCCAGCCCACCGCCGACCAGGACCACGCCGACGCGGCCGGCGCCCTCGTCGTACGCCGACACCGGGCAGCCGTCGGGCGCGACCAGCGTGAGCATCTGCGCGGTCACCGGCGCCCTCTTCGGGTTCTGCGTTCACGGGTGAGGTGGTCTGGCACCAGGCTCGCAGGTGCTTGTGGGCCCCGCTGTTCGCTCACGGCGAACCGCAGGGTGGAAGGGCGCCGGCCCGGGCGGTGTTGTCCACCGTCGAGAGGAGCGCAGATGGGGCCGGACGAGCGCGACGACGAGGACGGCGCAGCGCTGGACGCGTACTCGCGGGTGGTCTCCAGCGTCGCGCGGGCACTCCTGCCGCGCGTGGCGGCGATCCGGCTGCACGGCCGGCGCGGCGAGTCGTCGGGCTCCGCCGTGGTGCTCACCGGGGAGGGGCACCTGCTCACCAACGCGCACGTCGTCGGCGCCGGCCAGGCCGGGGAGGCGACGTTCGCGGACGGTCGCGTGGCCCGGCTGGAGGTCGTCGGCAAGGACCCGTTGGCCGACCTCGCCGTCGTCCGCGCGGACCGGCAGACGGTGGACCCGCCGGACTACCGCGA
>JBIOYO010000049.1:0-4305 GCA_044870175.1 Nocardioidaceae bacterium
GGACGCCGGCGACCTGGTCGCCGTCCGGACCGCGCTGCAGGAGGCGGGCCTGGACTACGACTCCGCCGAGGCGGAGTTCGTGCCGTCGATGAGCATCGCCGTCGACGCCTCGGGCGCGGCTCGCGTGATGCGCCTGGTCGAGGCGCTGGAGGACCTCGACGACGTCCAGTCGGTCTTCGGCAACTTCGAGATTCCCGACGAGGTGCTCGCCTCCCTCGACGCCTGACGCCCCTCCGCCTGTGGTTGAGCCGGTCGAGCGGCCTGCCGCGAGACCGTGTCGAAACCAGGTGACCGTGGGCAGGGTCGGTTCCACGGTCCAGGTGGTTTCGACACGCGTCACGTCGTTCGGCGGCTCATCCAGCGGGGGCCGGCGGCTCAACCGGCGCGGCCGGGTGGTTTCGACACGCCTCACGTCGTTCGGCGGCTCAACACCTGTGTGGGTTAGGTTGCTGACCAGAGCGAACACACGTTCGAGGGGAGCTGGCGATGCGGGTGCTCGGGGTGGACCCGGGGCTGACCCGGTGCGGGCTGGCGGTGGTCGAGGGCGACCTCGGCCGGCCCCTGCGAGCGGTCGAGGTCGGCGTGCACCGCACGACCGCCGACCAGCCGGTCGCCGAGCGGCTGCTCGCGCTCGGTGACGCCGTGGAGCTGTGGCTGCGCAGGCACCGCCCTGACGCGGTGGCCGTCGAGCGCGTGTTCAGCCAGCACAACGTCCGCACGGTGATGGGCACCGCGCAGGCCAGCGGGGTGGCGCTCGCGGTGGCGGCACGGGGGGGCTACCCGGTGGCGCTGCACACCCCGAGCGAGGTGAAGGCCGCCGTGACCGGCAGCGGCCGGGCTGACAAGGAGCAGGTGGCGGCCATGGTGACCAGACTGCTCCGGCTGGCCGAGACGCCTCGTCCGGCAGACGCGACCGACGCGTTGGCGCTCGCGGTGTGCCACCTGTGGCGAGGCGCCGCACAGAGCCGGCTGGACGACGCCGTGGCGCTGGCCAGGGCGGAGAGGAGCACGAGATGATCGCCTTCGTCCGGGGCACGGTGGCCGAGCTCGGCCTGGACGGCGTCGTCGTGGCGGTGGGCGGGGTCGGGCTGCAGCTGCTGTGCACGCCAGGCACGCTGGCCCGGATGCGGCTCGGCGCGGAGGTTTCCGTGCCGACCTCCCTGGTCGTCCGCGAGGAGTCGCTGACCCTCTTCGGCTTCGCCGACGAGGACGAGAAGGCGCTCTTCGAGCTCCTGCAGACCGCCAGCGGCGTCGGGCCCAAGCTGGCCCAGGCCATGCTCGCCGTGCACTCGCCCGACGAGCTGCGCCGCGCGGTCCGCGACGAGGACCTCCGCGCGCTCACCACGGTCCCCGGCATCGGCCAGAAGGGGGCCCAGCGGATCATCCTGGAGCTCAAGGACCGCATCGGCGTCCCCGCCGGGGGCACCCCCTCCGGCCGGCCGGCCACCGCCGTCCAGCCGGCCTGGCGTGAGCAGGTCACGTCGGCGCTGGTCGGGCTCGGCTGGTCGCCCCGCGACGCCGACCAGGCGGTGGAACGCGTCGCGCCGGGACCGGGGGAGCCCCCCGACGTACCCACACTGCTCCGCGCCGCCCTGCAGACGCTGAGCCGGGCCTGACATGGCGGACTTGGCGAACATGGCCACCGACGCCGACCTGAGCGCCGCCGAGACGGCCTACGCCGAGAGCCGTGCGCTGGTCTCCGCCGAGGCCGAGGGCGACGACCGCGCCGTCGAGGCCGCGCTGCGACCTCGCTCCCTGGCCGAGCTGGTGGGGCAGGAGCGGGTCCGCGAGCAGCTGGCGCTGGTGTTGCAGGCGGCGCGGGCCCGCGGCCGGGCGCCCGACCACGTGCTGCTGAGCGGGCCGCCCGGCCTCGGCAAGACCACGCTGGCCATGATCATCGCCGCAGAGATGGGCAGCCCGCTGCGGCTCACCAGCGGGCCGGCGATCACCCACGCCGGCGACCTGGCCGCGATCCTGTCCGGCATGACGGAGGGCGACGTGCTGTTCGTCGACGAGATCCACCGCATGGCCCGGCCGGCGGAGGAGATGCTCTACATGGCGATGGAGGACTTCCGGGTCGACGTCGTCGTGGGCAAGGGGCCCGGTGCGACCGCGATCCCGCTGGACATCCCGCCGTTCACCCTGGTCGGCGCCACCACGCGCACCGGCCTGCTGCCCGGGCCGCTGCGCGACCGGTTCGGCTTCACTGCACACCTGCAGTTCTACGAGCCCGCCGAGCTCGAGCGGATCGTGCGGCGCAGCGCCGGGCTGCTCGACGCCCACCTCACCGACGACGGCGGCGCGGAGATCGCCGGGCGCAGCCGCGGCACGCCGCGGATCGCCAACCGGCTGCTGCGCCGGGTGCGCGACTATGCCCAGGTCCGCGCGGACGGGGTCCTCACGAGGGACGTGGCCCGGCAGGCCCTGGAGCTCTACGAGGTCGACGACGCGGGCCTGGACCGTCTCGACCGCGCCGTCCTCGACGTCTTGTGCCGCCGGTTCGGCGGAGGGCCGGTGGGCCTGGGCACCATCGCCGTGGCGGTGGGGGAGGAGCGCGAGACCGTGGAGGAGGTCGCGGAGCCGTTCCTCGTGCGGTCCGGACTGCTCGCCCGCACTCCGCGCGGGCGGGTGGCCACGCCGGCCGCGTGGCGGCACCTCGGCCTGGCGGCTCCCGCGGACGCGCCGTTCGCCGGCACCGGCGACCCGCCTCACGCGACGCTCTTCGACGCAGGCTGAAGAGACCCTGAGCGCGGCCGTGCCGACCCGGCCGCGCGGCTACACTCGTGGCTTGGCCGGGACGATCCGGCTGACGTCGTCGTGCCCGCGGCCGAGGAGAGGTATTCGTGACCGGTGTGGAGCTGCTTCCGCTCCTGCTCATCGTGGTCGTGTTCTGGTTCCTGCTGATCCGGCCGCAGCGGCGTCGCCAGCAGGAGCTGGCCCGGACGCAGCGGGCGCTGGGACCCGGCGACGAGGTGATGCTCGGTGCGGGCATCTACGGCACGGTCCGGTCGCTCGCGGACGACACGGTCGAGCTCGAGGTGGCGCCGGGCACCACCCTGCGGGTGGCCCGGGCGGCGGTCGTCCGCGTGCTCACCCCGGCCGACCAGCCCGGCCTCGGCCCTACGGACGACGCGGTGACCCCCGAGGTGACCGGCGCCGGCGAGAGCCCGGCGCAGCGGCTCACCGACGACAACGACGGCAGGCAGGACCGCGGCTGACGCCACGGTCCGGCCGACCACCGCCGAGGGCGCCCGGCGCGCAGTGCCCAGCCGCACGGCGCCACCGCAGAACGAGGAACGGGGAAGACAATCGTGGCGAAGACGGCGTCCCGCGCAGGGCGCACGCTGATCATCCTCGGGCTGGTGATCGTGGCGATGTACGTCGCCCTCGCCTTCCGGGGGCAGTGGGCGCCCAAGCTCGGGCTCGACCTGCAAGGCGGCACCCGGATCACCCTGCAAGCCGCCGGAGCGGGCGGCCAGGACGTCACCCAGGAGAAGCTCGACGAGGCCGCCGGCATCATCGACAGCCGGGTCAACGGCAACGGTGTCGCCGAGTCCGAGGTCAGCACCCAGGGCAACCGCAACATCATCATCGAGATCCCCGGGGAGAGCCGGAAGGACCTCGTAGACTCGGTGACCCGCACCGCCCAGCTGCGGTTCCGCCTCGTCGCCGCGTCGGGAGCGGGCGTCGCCCAGCCGGCCCCGGCCTCACCCTCGGCCTCGCCCTCGGCCTCCCCCTCCGCGCAGCCGTCGGGGAAGCCGTCCGCCAAGGCGACTCCCAAGGCGAACCCCAAGCCGTCGGCCTCCGCTACCTCAGGCCGCGGCAACCAGAGCTCGCGAAGCGAGGCCCGGGCCGCCCAGCCGTCGGCGAGCTCCTCGGCCAGCCCGTCCGCCAGCCCGTCGCCCAGCCCGTCAGTCAGCCCCTCACCGTCGGCCACCGTCGCGGCCAACCCGAAGGCCCCGGTCACCGACAAGTCCACGCCTCAGGAGCTGCTGGACTGGGCCGCCAAGCCCAACCAGGCGGCACTGCGGGCGTTCCAGCGCTTCACCTGCCCGGCCGACGGCACCGCCCCCCAGGTGAACGACGACCCGGCCAAGGTGCTGCTCACCTGCGACCAGGCCGGCTCCAAGTACCTCCTCTCACCCGCAGTCATCGAGGGCACCTCGCTGTCCGACGCGAGCTTCGGCCAGCCCAACCAGGGCGTCGGCTGGGAGGTGCGGCTCAGCTTCGACGGCAAGGGCACGAAGACCTTCGCGACCATCACCCGGGCGCTGGCCGGTACGCAGCGCCAGTTCGCGATCGTGC
>JBIOYO010000050.1:0-5499 GCA_044870175.1 Nocardioidaceae bacterium
GTCGAGGCCGGCGCCACCGTGACCAGTGGCGAGGTCATCTGCGAGCTCAAGGACTGAGAGGGTCACCACCCGTAGCCGTCGAGGACCGCCTCGATCCGTGGGACCACCGTCGGGCCGAAGTGGCGCAGGTTGTTCAGCAGCTTGTGCAGCTGCAGGGCCGGCCGGCGCCGCTCGTACCCCTCCTCCGGCGGCCACTCCGCGAGGTAGCCGTCGAACAGCGCCGGCGGCAGCGAGCCGGACAGCTGCATGAACGCCAGGTCCAGCTCACGGTCGGCGTAGCAGACCGCCGGGTCGACCAGCCACCGGCCCTCGACCACGTTGCCCCGCCACAGGTCCCCGTGGGTGAGCGATGGCGGGGGGCGGAGGGGCAGCAGAGCCGGCAGCGGCCCGGCGCAGGCGCGCTCGAGCCGCCTCCGCAGTGCCGGCGGCACCCGTGGGTCGGCGAGATGCGCTCGCACGCGACGCTCGGTGAAGAACGCCGGCCAGTCGTCGTACCAGCCGTTGCGCTGCACGGTGAGGCCGCCGGAGTTGTCGCGGTGCCAGCCGTACGCCGGCCCGACCGCGCGATGCATCCGTGCCACCGCCCGCCCGAGCCCCTCCCAGTCCGCAGGGCCCTCGACCAGCGCGAGCACGAGGACGTGCTCCCCGACCCCCAGGACGGCCGGCACCGGCGCGCCCGCGTCGGCCAGGGCCAGCAGGCCGTCGGCCTCGACGGCGGCGGGGTAGGGGCACCGCTTGACCACCACGCGGCGGCCGTCGACGAGGCGGCCGCGGTACACCTCGCACACCAGCCCGCCGCTCATCGGCGTGGCCGCGGCCAGCGCCGGACAGCTGGGCGGCCACCCCTCCTGCGTGGCGCGCCGCACCGCGTCGTCCTCCACACCCTCACCCTGCCGGAGTCGCCTACTGTTTCGTCATGTTCTCCAAGGTCCTGGTGGCCAACCGGGGTGAGATCGCGATCCGGGCCTTCCGCGCCACCTACGAGCTCGGCGCCAAGACGGTGGCGGTGTTCCCCTTCGAGGACCGGGGGTCCGAGCACAGGCTCAAGGCGGACGAGGCCTACCAGATCGGTGAGCTCGGCCACCCGGTGCGGGCGTACCTCGATCCGGAGACCATCGTCAACGCGGCCGTCCGCGCGGGCGCCGACGCGGTCTACCCCGGCTACGGGTTCCTCTCGGAGAACCCTGCGCTGGCCGAGGCGTGCGCGGCCCGGGGCATCGCCTTCGTCGGCCCCGGCCCGCAGGTGCTCACGCTGACCGGCAACAAGGCCCGCGCCATCGCCGCCGCCGCTGCTGCGGGGGTGCCGACCCTGGCCGGCGTCGCGCCGTCGACCGACGTGGACCAGCTGGTCGAGGCGGCCGGCGCGATGGAGCTGCCCCTGTTCGTGAAGGCGGTCGCGGGCGGCGGTGGGCGTGGGATGCGCCGGGTGGACGACCGCGCGGAGCTTCGCGAGGCGGTGCACACGTGCATGCGCGAGGCCGAGGGCGCGTTCGGCGACCCGACGGTGTTCGTGGAGCAGGCGGTGGTGGACCCCCGGCACATCGAGGTGCAGGTGCTCGCCGATGCCGCCGGCGAGGTGATCCACCTCTACGAGCGGGACTGCTCGGTGCAGCGGCGGCACCAGAAGGTCGTCGAGATCGCCCCGGCGCCGAACCTCGACCCGGACCTGCGCGCGCGGATCTGCGCCGACGCCGTGCGGTTCGCCCGGGAGATCGGCTACGTCAACGCGGGCACGGTGGAGTTCCTGCTCGACAGCACGGGCCGCTACGTCTTCATCGAGATGAACCCACGCATCCAGGTCGAGCACACCGTGACAGAGGAGGTCACCGACGTCGACCTGGTGCAGTCACAGCTGCGCATCGCGTCCGGCGAGACCCTGGCCGACCTCGGCCTGTCCCAGGAGGCGATCCGGCTGCGCGGCGCAGCGCTGCAGTGCCGGATCACCACCGAGGACCCCGCGAACGGGTTCCGCCCTGACACCGGCGTCATCACGACGTACCGGTCCCCCGGCGGCGCCGGCGTGCGGCTGGACGGCGGGACGACGTACACCGGCGCGGAGGTCAGCGCGCACTTCGACTCCATGCTCACCAAGCTGACCTGCCGAGGTCGCGACCTGGGCATCGCGGTGCTCCGGGCGCGGCGTGCCGTCGCGGAGTTCCGTGTGCGCGGGGTGGCCACCAACATCCCGTTCCTGGCGGCGGTGCTGGACGACCCCGACTTCCGCGCCGGGCGGCTCACCACCGGCTTCATCGAGCAGCACCCGCACCTGCTCACGGCGCGGTCGAGCGCCGACCGCGGCACCAAGCTGCTCACCTATCTGGCCGACGTGACGGTGAACCACCCGTTCGGTGAATCGCCCACGACGCTCGACGCCGTGACGAAGCTGCCGCCGGCCGACCTGGAGGACCCGCCCCCCGACGGCACTCGCCAGCTCCTGCGCGCCGTGGGGCCGGAGGCGTTCGCCGCGAGGCTGCGCGAGCAGGAGCGGGTGGCGGTCACCGACACCACCTTCCGCGACGCTCACCAGTCCCTGCTCGCCACCCGGGTCCGCACCAAGGACCTCCTCGCCGTGGCCGGTCACGTGGCCCGCATGACGCCGCAGCTCTGGTCGATCGAGGCCTGGGGCGGTGCGACGTACGACGTGGCGCTTCGGTTCCTGTCCGAGAACCCCTGGGAGCGGCTGGCCGTCCTGCGCGAGGCCGTGCCGAACATCTGCCTGCAGATGCTGCTGCGCGGCCGCAACACCGTCGGCTACACGCCGTACCCCACCGAGGTCACCACCGCCTTCGTCGACGAGGCCGCGCAGACCGGCATCGACGTCTTCCGGATCTTCGACGCGCTCAACGACGTCCGCCAGATGCGCCCCGCCATCGACGCCGTGCGTGGCACCGGCACCGCGGTCGCGGAGGTGGCCCTGTGCTACACCTCCGACCTGTCGGACCCGGCCGAGCGGCTGTACACGCTGGACTACTACCTGCGCCTGGCCGAGCGCATCGTCGACGCGGGCGCGCACGTGCTCGCGATCAAGGACATGGCCGGCCTGCTCCGCGCCCCGGCAGCGCGGAGGCTGGTGACCGCGCTGCGGGAGCGGTTCGACCTCCCCGTGCACCTGCACACCCATGACACCCCAGGGGGCCAGCTGGCAACCCTCCTCACCGCGGCGGACGCGGGGGTCGACGCCGTCGACGCCGCCTGCGCGTCCATGGCCGGCACCACCAGCCAGCCGGCCCTCTCGGCCCTGGTCGCGACCACCGACCACGGACCGCGCGAGACCGGGCTCGACCTCGCCGCCGTCAACGCGCTGGAGCCGTACTGGGAGGCGACCCGGCGCCTCTACGCTCCCTTCGAGGCGGGGCTCCCCTCACCGACCGGGCGGGTCTACACCCATGAGATCCCGGGCGGCCAGCTGTCCAACCTGCGGCAGCAGGCCATCGCGCTGGGGCTCGGCGAGAAGTTCGAGCAGGTGGAGAACATGTACGCCGCCGCCAACGACATCCTCGGCAATCTTGTCAAGGTGACTCCTTCATCGAAGGTGGTCGGCGACCTGGCCCTGCACCTGGTGGCGGTCGGCGCCGACCCGGCGAAGTTCGCCGACGACCCTGGCAGCTTCGACATCCCGGACTCCGTGGTGGGGTTCCTCCAGGGTGACCTCGGAGATCCGCCGGGAGGTTGGCCGGAGCCGTTCCGGACCAAGGCGCTGGCCGGCCGACGCCATCAGCCACCGGCCACCGAGCTCACCGACGAGCAGCGCAGCGGTCTGGCCCAGGACCGTCAGCGGACCTTGAACGAGCTGCTGTTCCCAGGTCCGACCCGGGAGTTCACCGAGTCGCGGTCGCGGTACGGCGACCTGTCCGTTCTGCCCACCGTCGACTACCTCTACGGGCTGCGCGCGGGCGAGGAGCACGTCGTGGAGCTGGAGGAGGGCAAGACCCTCCTCCTCGGGCTGGAGGCGATCAGCAGGCCCGACGAGCGCGGCTTCCGCACGGTGATGTGCACCATCAACGGTCAGCTGCGACCGGTGCCGGTGCGCGACCGCTCCGTCGCCGCTGACGCGCCGACCGCCGAGCGGGCCGACCCGGGCGACCCCGGGCATGTGGCCGCACCCTTCGACGGCGTCGTGACACCGTCCGTCGCGGTGGGCGACCCCGTGACGGCGGGCGACACCGTGGCCACCATCGAGGCCATGAAGATGGAGGCCGCCATCACCACCTCTGTCGGCGGCACCGTCCAGCGCGTCGCCATCGCCGGCACCCAGCAGGTCGAGGGTGGCGACCTGGTGCTGGTCGTCTCTCCCGACTGAGTCAGGCCCGGCGGGCGGGCGTTTGGCAGATTCCCATGGGATGCAGAAGCTTCGCCGCTTCCCATGGCGTACGCGTCGTGGGAGCCGGCGGAACGTCGTGGGAAGGTAAGCGCGGCTCGACCCTGGGCCACCGGGCGGATACGACGGCTCGGCATCATCCAGGCGTGGAAGGTTCAGCCAAGCCGGAACCAGGTGGACCTGAGGCCGGCCGCCGACCGGAGCTCGTCGCCGGTGACCACCCGGCGGGCCTTGCTGCCGACCAGGACTGCGCGGAGCACCCGGCCGCCCCACTCGCCGTGGCCGTCCCGGCTGGTGACCCGGACCCGCCGCAGGGTGCCGATCGCGGGGTAGGCGCGGGCGATCGCCGCGGCGCGGACCCGGGCGGTCCAGTCGTGCACGGTGTTGCCCGGCCAGTCGTCGTATGGGTCGCGCTTGGCGGGCAGGTACGGCGCGCTGCCGGCCGCGGTCCAGCCACCGGAGCTGGCGCTGAACTGGCTGAAGGCGGCCGCGCCGCGCCACGTCCGGACCTCCCCCGCAGTGGCGACGACGGCGGCGTTGGCCGACGGGTGCTCGGCGGCGACCCCGCCGTACACCTGGCAGGCCGTGGTGTCGCAGACCTGGTAGTACCCGGACGGGTTCTGGTCGCGGCTCCACACCGCGTAGGTACGCGCCGCCACCGCCTGCGCGCGCACCGCCTGGGGGTGCCAGGACGCCGGCATCTCCGCAGGGACCACGCCCTTGACGTAGCTCTCCAGCGAGACGACGTTCACGGTGTCCCGGTCGTCGGAGCCGGGTGTCGGCGCGACTGCGCGCAGCCGGCCCCGGTAGGCCCGGTCGCCGCCGGGCGTGACCAGGGTGACCGGCCCGGGCGCTGCGAAGGCGGGGCCTCCGACCAGGGCCGCCTTGCCACCCGGACGCCACCGGCGCCAGCCGTCGCGGTCGTACTCCACGACGTTGCGCCCGTCTCGTACGACGACCCGCCAGCGCGTGACGCCGTCGAGGCGCGGCAGCACGTAGGTCGCTCCGTCACCCCGGTCGCGCAGGGTGAGCCCGGTCCGGGGCCGGACCTGGAGGTCTGGCGAGGTGTCCGCAGAGATGAGCACCCGCAGCCGCGTGGTCACCGTCGACCGTCCGGTCCCCGGGTAGTAGAAGGCCAGGATCTGCCGGTACGACAGGCCTCGCCGAGCCGCGCCCTGCGC
>JBIOYO010000051.1:0-2964 GCA_044870175.1 Nocardioidaceae bacterium
GGAGCTGCTCGAGCACAAGGTGTTCATGTCGGTCGGACACGACGAGTATTGGTCCGGCCCCCAACGGGCGAACGTCGAGGCCGCCCGCGCGGCCGGCGTGCACCTGGCGTTCATGAGCGGCAACGAGGTCTTCTGGAAGACCCGGTGGGAGAACAGCGTCGATGCCTCGGCGACGCCGTACCGGACGCTGGTCAGCTACAAGGAGACGCACGCCAACGCCGTCATCGACCCGCAGGACCCGCCCACCTGGACCGGCACCTGGCGCGACCCGCGGTTCAGCCCGCCCGGTGACGGAGGCCGGCCGGAGAACGCCCTCAGCGGCACGATCTTCACGATCAACTGCTGCCAGACGAACATGGTGGTCGGCAGCGCGGACGGGAAGATGCGGTTCTGGCGCAACACCAGGGTGGCCAACCTGGCCGCCGCGGCCACCACGACCATCGGCACCAACGTCATCGGCTACGAGTGGGACGAGGACCAGGACAACGGCTCGCGGCCGAAGGGGCTCTTCCGGGTGTCGGAGACCGCGAGCAGCGGTGAGCGGCTGCAGGACTACGGCAGCACCTACGGCCAGGGCGCCGCGACGCACGCGATGACGATGTACAAGGCGGACAGCGGTGCTCTCGTCTTCGGCGCCGGCACCATCCAGTGGGCGTGGGCGCTGGACAGCAGCCACGACCGAGGGTCCGGTGCGGCGGACACGGCCGCGCAGCAGGCCACCGTCAACCTGTTCGCCGACATGGGCGTCCAGCCGGCCACCCTGCGCACCGGCCTGGTCGCCGCCACGGCATCGGCGGACACCACCGCGCCGACGTCCACCATCACCGCGCCGGCGGCTGGGACCACCGTGCCGCCGGGCGACCCGCTCACCGTGACCGGGACCGCGACCGACACCGGCGGTGGCCGGGTCGGCGGCGTCGAGGTGTCAACGGACAACGGGACCACCTGGCACCGGGCCACGGGCCGCGAGACCTGGTCGTACTCGTTCACTCCCGGCACCACGGGGACGACGACCATCCGCAGCCGGGCCGCCGACGACAGCGGCAACATCGAGACGCCTTCTGCCGGCGTGAGCATCACCGTGGGCAGCGCCCCGGCGTCCTGCCCGTGCACGATCTGGCCGGGCACCGCGACACCGCAGAAGACCGACCCGGACACGACGCCGGTCGAGCTCGGCGTGAAGTTCCGCGCCAGCACCAGCGGCTTCGTCACCGCGATCCGCTACTACAAGCCCACCCAGGCCACCGGCACCCACGTCGGCACGCTGTGGACCGGCGCCGGGACCAAGCTGGGCACCGCCACCTTCACGGGCGAGACGGCCAGCGGCTGGCAGCAGGCCACCTTCGCCGCGCCGATCCCGGTGACGGCGAACACCACGTACGTCGCGTCGTACTTCGCCCCGTCCCGCTACGCGGTCAGCTCGGCGTACTTCGCCTCGGCCGCCACGACGCGCGGGCCGCTCACCGCGCTGCAGACCGGCACCGACGGCGGCAACGGCGTCTACCGCTACGGGACGACCGCGGGCGTCTTCCCGACGTCGACCTACGACAGCGAGAACTACTGGGTCGACGTCGTCTTCAACGACACCGACACCACGAAGCCGACCGCGACCACCCGGACGCCCGCGGCCGGGGCGACCAACGTCGCGGTCGGGACCACCGTCACTGCGGTCTTCGACGAGCCGGTCCAGGAGCCCACGATCGCCTTCGAGCTGCGCGCCGGAGCGACCGTGGTCCCGACCACCAAGACCTACAACGCCGGCACCCGCACCGTCACGCTGACTCCCAACGCCGCCCTGTCACCGAGCACCACCTACACGGCGGCGCTGAGCGGGGCGAAGGACACCGCCGGCAACCAGATGGACCCGGTCTCCTGGACGTTCACGACCGCGACCCCGGACACCACCAAGCCCACCGTGACCAGCCGGAGCCCCGCGGCGGGAGCGACGAACGTCCCCGTCTCCACCACCGTCACCGCCGTGCTCAGCGAGCCGGTGCAGTCCGCCACGGTCGCCGCCGAGCTGCGCCGGCCCGACGGCACGGTTGTGCCGTCCGCCACCGCGTACGACGTCGACAGCCGCACCGTCACGCTGACGCCCAACGCGGCGCTGACCGGGTCCACCACGTACACCGCCGCGGTGAGCGGAGCCACCGACCCCTCGGGCAACCAGATGGACCCGGTGACCTGGACCTTCACCACCGAGGCACCGGACACCACGAAGCCGGCCGTGACCAGCAGGTCCCCCGCGCCGGGCGCCACGAACGTCCCGGTCGGCACCACCGTGACCGCGGTGTTCAGCGAGGCGGTGCAGGCCGGGAGCATCAGCCTGGTGCTGCGCAACCCGGCCGGCACCGCGGTGGCGGGCACCTCGTCCTACGCCGCGGCGACGCGCACCGTCACCTTCACACCCGGCGCGAACCTGGCCGCCGGGACCGCGTACACCGCGACGCTGAGCGGGGCGCAGGACCCGTCGGGCAACGTGATGGACACCGTGACCTGGACGTTCACGACGACCGCGAGCACGAACGGCTGCCCCTGCACGATCTGGCCGGGCACCGCGACCCCCGCGGCCACGGACCCGGACACGAGCCCGGTCGAGCTGGGCGTGAAGTTCCAGAGCAACACCGCCGGCTACATCACCGGGATCCGCTACTACAAGCCCACGCAGGCCGCGGGCACCCACGTCGGCAGTGTCTGGACCACCACCGGCACGCGGCTGGGCTTCGCGACCTTCACCAACGAGACCGCGAGCGGCTGGCAGCAGGCGACGTTCGCGAGCCCGATCCCGGTCGCCGCCAACACCACGTACGTCGCGTCGTACTTCGCACCCTCTCGTTACGCCGTCACCACCGGCTACTTCACCGCCAACACCACCCGGGGGCCGTTGACCGCGCTGTCCAACGCGTCGTCGGGCGGCAACGGCGTCTACCGCTACACCAGCACGGCCGGCGCGTTCCCCAACCT
>JBIOYO010000052.1:0-7675 GCA_044870175.1 Nocardioidaceae bacterium
AGGCCCGCCGGATGGCGTGCGCCGCCGGGATCATCCCCGCCGTCCTGGACGGGACCGGCCGGGTGCTGGACCTGGGCCGCAAACGCCGGTTCGCGACCCAGGCGCAGATCCTCGCCCTCCGCGTCCAACAACACGGCCTCTGCGCGGTCGAGCATTGCGACCGGCCCGCGCACGCGTGTGAGGCCCACCACTGGCGGCAGGCCTGGGTCGACGGCGGCAAGACGAACTTGGCCGATCTTGCACTGGTGTGTCCACGGCACAGGGCCTCGGCAAAGTCGCTGATCACGAGGTGAGGAGCGCGAGCGGGCGGTGGTTGTCGGCGGCGTGATGTCGTAGTGCTTGGGCGATGTTGGTCCAGCCGGCGAGTCGCAGCAGGCTGATGACGAGGTTCCTGAGGGCGGCCATGACTTGTGGTGCGGCACCGGTCCGGACCTGGGAACGGTCCTCGTCGAAGGTCACGTCCCGCACCCAATGCAGCCTGTTCTCGATGCCCCAGTGCCCTTGGACCCAGGCCGCGAGGGTGGCCGGTGAGGCCGCACGCGCGTCAGCGGAGGTGATCAGGTAGACGACCTCGACGGTCTTGCGTCCCTTCCTGGTCACTGTTCTGCGTAGTTGGGCGACCTGGACGGCGCCGTGGAACTCGATCCAGGCCGGTGCGGTGAGGACCTTGATGGTGCGGGTCACCCGGCGCCCGTGCCCTTTGCTGGCGGCGCGGTGGGCGGGCACGTCGCGCCAGGGCAGCGCCTTGCACGCCGCGTACAGCGTTGGCTGGTTCCGCTTCACGGTGAACACGTAGTCCCCGCCGGCCTCGACGATGAGCTGGGCGGTGTCGGTCTGCGTGTGCATGGCATCTTATGGAGACCTGCGGGTTATGCCGAGGTGTCGTCGGCCAGGGGTTGCTGGCGGCGGTCTCCGGGCTGCGAGATCGGCATAATCGGGCATCGGTTGGGGTTGTCGCTCTTCCACCGATTGAGAGGGAAGAGCATGAGAGATCCTGCCCGGGTCCAGGTCGCGGGTCCGCTGGGGCCGTTCGCTGAGGGGTTCCGTTGTCGGCTTGAGGTGCTGGGATACGCCCGGGAGTCACGAGTCGTTCATCTGAGGCTGATGGCCCACCTCAGCGGTTGGCTGGAGGACCATGGCCTGGACTGCTCGGAGTTGAGTGCGTCGGTGGTCGAAGCGTTCGTCCTGGACCGGCGTGGCGCCGGGCATCGCGACGCGCGGTCGGTCCGATCGCTGCAGCCGGTGCTGGAGTATCTGCGGGAGGACGCAGGGATCCCGCAGCCCGCGCGGCGGCCACCGACCGATCCCGTGGAAGCGGTGCTGGTCGACTACGGCCGCTACCTCACCCGCGAGCGCGGGGTGGTCGCGGCGACCGTCCGGCGCAGCACCGATCTGGTCCGGCCGTTTCTGTGCGCGCAGAGGGTCGGGGACAGCCTCGACCTGACGGCGCTCACGGCCGCTGAGATCACTGCGTTCATGCTCGCCCGCAGTCGCAGTTCCTCACCCGCGACGGTGCAGAACACGGGCTCCGCCCTGCGTTCGCTGCTGCGCTTCATGCACTGGAACGGGATGGTCGACTCCTGGCTGGTAGGGGCGGTGCCTTCGGCCGCCAACTGGAGACTGGCCGGGCTGCCGAAGTACCTGGCCCCAGAGAAGGTCGCCGTGCTGCTCGCCTCGTGCGACCCAGAAACCGGCGTCGGGCGGCGCGACGCGGCGATCCTGAGGCTGCTGGCCCGGCTCGGACTGAGAGCGGGGGAGGTGGCCCGGCTGACCCTGGATGACATCGACTGGCGGCGTGGCGAGATCACCGTGCGGGGCAAGGGCAACCGGCACGAGAGGCTCCCGCTGCCGGCTGAGGTCGGGGAGGTGGTGGTGACCTACCTGAGCGGGTCACGACCGACGTCGGCCACCTGTCGGGAGGTGTTCGTCGGCATCCGCGCTCCGCACCGAGCGCTGACGCGGGGCGCGGTGACCCAGACGGTGGCTCGCGCGTCGCGTCGGTGCGGCCTGGAGACGGTCTATGCCCATCGGCTGCGGCACAGCGCCGCGACCGCCATGCTCCACGCGGGCGCCTCGTTGGAGGAGATCGGCCAGGTGCTGCGACATCAGCGCGCTGTGACCACCGCCAACTACGCGAAGGTCGACTACGACGGGCTGCGCTCGCTGGCCCGGCCCTGGCCGGGAGTCGTCGCGTGAGCCCGCTGCACCTGCGCCTGGAGCAGTACCTGGCGATCAGGCGGGCCATGGGTTTCAAGATGGAGCGCCATGAGAAGCTCCTGGGCCAGTTCGCCGATTTCCTCGTGGCGCGCGATGCCTCCACGCTGACCATCGAGCACGCGCTGGCCTGGGCGACCTCTCCCGTCAACGCTGATCCGCGGTGGTGGGCGGCACGGCTGTCCATCGTCCGCGGCTTCGCGGTCCACCTGCACTCGCTCGACCCCGCCCACCAGGTCCCGCCCCAGGGACTGATCCGGCACGGCGCACGGGGCACCGTCCCCTACCTGTACGCCGACGACCAGATCGCCGCCCTGGTCCGGGCTGCCAGCCAGTTGCCGGGATTCCCACTGCGGGCCGCGACCTACCAGACCCTGTTCGGTTTGCTCGCCGTCACCGGGATGAGGGTCGGGGAGGCGATCCGGCTGGACCGCGACGACTTCGACGTCAGGCTCGGCCTGCTCACGGTGCGTGACACGAAGTTCGGCAAGTCCCGGCAACTGCCACTGCACCCGACCGTCACCGCGAGCCTCGAGGAGTACCTGGACCAGCGAGACGACCTGCTGCCCCACCCGCGCACCGGCGCGCTGCTGCTGTCCACCAAGGGCTTCCGGCTGCGCTACCAACGCGTCTGGGACACCTTCCACCGGCTGCTCGGCCCAGCCGGACTCACACCGCGTTCGCCCGCGAGTCCACCGACAATCCACGGGATGCGCCACGGTTTCGCGGTCGCGACCCTGCTGGGTTGGTACCGCCAGGGAGCCGACGTCCAGGCGATGCTGCCGCGCCTGTCGACCTACCTCGGGCATGCCGACCCCAAGCACACCTACTGGTATCTCTCCGCCGCCCCGGAGCTGCTCGCCCTGGCGGCCGAGCGACTCGACGCACACCACAAGGACCTCCGATGACCACGCTCGCTCCCACCCTCCAGGCGTTCTTCACCGACCGGCTGATCCGGCAGCGCCAGGCCAGCCCCCACACGGTCGCCGCCTACCGCGACGCACTCAAGCTGCTGTTGGCATTCGCCGCCCAGCACACCTCGAAGCAGCCCGCCCGTCTAGAGATCACCGACCTGGACGCCCCGATGGTCGGCGCGTTCCTGGACCACCTCGAAACCGACCGCGGCAACAGCGTCCGCACCCGAAACGCCCGACTCGCCGCAGTGCACGCGCTGTTCCGGTTCGCCGCCCTGCAGCATCCCGAGCACGCGGCCGTCATCCAACGAGTCCTGGCGATCCCTCCCAAACGATTCGACCGCAGGCTCATCACCTATCTCACCGAGCCCGAGACCGCCGCGCTCCTGGCAGCTCCCGACACCACCACCTGGACCGGACGCCGCGACCACGCCCTGCTCGCCTTGGCCCTCCAGACCGGCCTCCGGGCCTCGGAAATCACGGGGTTGACCTGCACCGACATCCGCCTCGGGGCCGGAGCTCACGTCAACTGCGTCGGCAAGGGGCGCAAGCAGCGGATCACCCCGCTGACCGCCATCACCACCGCGGTCATCAGCGCCTGGCTGACCGAGCGCCACGGCCTGCCAAGCGACCCGCTCTTCCCGAGCCGGTATGGCACCGCAATGAGCCGAGACGCCCTGGAACGACGGCTGGACAAGCACGCCGCCACAGCGGCGGACACCGCACCAACCCTCGTCGAGAAGAACGTCTCACCGCACGTCCTGCGGCACACCGCGGCGATGCGCCTGCTCGAGGCCGGCGTCGACACCACCGTCATCGCCCTCTGGCTCGGCCACGAAAGCGCAGCCACCACGCAGATCTACATTCACGCCGATCTCGCACTCAAGGAACGGGCACTCGCGCGGACCACGCCGCTGGACACCGCACCGGGCCGCTACCGACCCTCCGACCACGTCCTGAGATTCCTGGAAAGCCTCTGATTATGCCCACCTGGCAGCCCGGGAGACCGCCGCCAGCAACCCCTGGCCGACGACACCTCGGCATAACCCGCAGGTCTCCATAAGATGCCTTATGCCGACATCGGCATAACGCGTCGACGGTCACCGTCACGCCGGTGAGGTCGAACCCGGCCAGCAGGATGCGGACCGCGGGGATCTCGTTGCTCTTGGCGGTCACCGCGAGCTGCCCGAGCACGGCGCCGGAACCGTGGTCGAACGCGGCGACCAAGTGCGGTGCGGCACGCTCACCGGTGCGAGCGCCACGGACTGTCTTGCCGTCGATGGCGATCACCCGGCGTTGGTCGACCACCACGGTGCGGGTCCACACCCACGCCGCGAGGATCGCCTCGAGCCTGGCCGCGTCCAGCCGGGCGAACGCCCGCCGGATGGCCGACTCCGAGGGTCCGCGACCACGCCGAACGCCCAAGGCGGCCAGCAGATCCGCGTCCGCATCAGCCACCCACTGCCCGATCGCCGCGAACGACCGTGCGCCGGCCAGCACCGCCGCGAGGCCCACGGCGAGAATCCCGGGCAGGGCGTGCCGGATCCCGCGCGCACGCCGAGGGTCAGGTACCGAGGCCAGCAGCTCCAACAACACCGACGTGCGCGATGCGTGCACGGGTTGCGGGGAGGCGGGGGCAGTGCGCGAGGATGACATCGGTGTGGTCCTTGGCTCGGTGTGGCGTTGACACCTGCATCCAAGTCCCAAGGACCACACCAGTCACACACGCCACACCGGTCAGCGGTCAGCAAACTCCCAGGTCACACGCCCAATCGGCCGACTTTGCCGAGGCCCTGCGGAGATCGCGAAGGCGAATCCCGAATGCATTTGTCAAGTAGTCCGCGATGTCTTCTTGTGGTCGCAGGGGACCGGCACAATCATGGGTCCAACCGACGAATTCGTTGCGAGGTCTGCCAGAGGACGCGTAGATGGCGTAGAGGAAGGGGACGTTCGACTGCCAATCCGGTAGAGCGGTCCTGGCGAAGACGATGGATCGATTGATATGGGTGCGGCTCCCCTGGAGTGACAGTGAGTGGTGTTGACGACGTTGATGGGTGCGGTGCGGTGATTCGGTCTGGGGCTGGTGTGGGTCAGTCGCCCTCGGCTGGTGTGGTCCAGCCTTCGTGTCGTTCGACGGCGTGCACCGAGGCGATCTGAAGCATCGCGATGAGTTCTTTGAGTCGTCGAGCGTTGTCGAACCAGGGTTGATACCGGGCGAGCTGGTCTTCGCTGAGGAACTTGGTGACGGTCTTGCCCTGCACGGTCCGGGTCCACTGGATGTAGGGGCCGTGCAGGTTGGGTCGGTCGGCCTTGCAGGCGCAGCGCGCCTTTCCGCAGGGCATGTGTCGCACGACCACGCTGCCGGGCAGTGCCCCGTCGATGTCGGCCATGGCTTCGGCGATCCCGCGCCGGGTCGCTTCCCACGGCAGCTTCGGCTCAGCCTCTGGCATGTCTTCCTCCCACACCGGTGATCATCCCCCACTCGGCACCCTACAGCGTTAACGCTGTAGGGCAGCTGGGGCGAGGGCCACGGCGGAGCGGAGGAGCAGCCATGGACCAACCCTGGGACGGTCAGGACGGTTTCGGGTCGAGTCGAGAGTGCTTCGGGGAGGTGCTGGGCTGGCTGGAGGGACCCGACGCCGCGGCGCTGAGCCATGCCGAGCTGGAGGATCAGCTCGACAGTCGGGGCCGTGAGCTGCTGCGCCGGATGCTGCAGGATCACCTGAGCCTGCGGACATTGACCGAGCGGCGCCTGGAACCGGTGCGTGATGCCGAGGACCTGCGCCATGGCGCTGTCGAGGCGGGTCATCACCGGCCGTTGGCGACGGTGTTCGGTGAGGTTGAGGTGACGCGGCTGGCCTACCGCCGTCGTGGCCGGCCGAACCTGTATCCCGCCGACGCGGTCTTGAACCTGCCCGATGAGCGGCACAGCCACGGGCTGCGCCGGCTGGCCGCCACCGAAGCCTCGCGGGGCTCCTTCGAGCAGGCCGCCGCCGCGCTCCACCGCGGCACCGGGCAGCACCTGGGCAAACGCCAGGTCGAGGCGCTGACCGCCCGGGCGGCGGTCGACGTCGAGGCGTTCTATGCCAGCCGAGCCCGCGAAGCGCCCAGCGCCGCCGAGGACGACATCCTGGTCCTGTCCGCCGATGGCAAGGGCATCGTGATGCGACCCGATGCGCTGCGCCCCGCCACCGCGAAAGCCGCCGCCAGCGCCACCAACAAACTGCCGGGCCGGTTGTCCAAGGGCGAGAAACGCCACCGGAAACGCCTCGCCGAGGTCGGTGCCGTCTACGACCTCACCCCAGTACCCCGCACCCCCACCGACGTGCTGGTCGGCAAGGCCGGCGATGCCCCACCCGCAGCACCCAGAGCCGGCGCCAAGTGGGTGACCGCGAGCGTGGTCGACGACGCCGCCACGGTGATCGCCACCATCTTCGACCAGGCAGAACACCGTGACCCCCAGCACGCGCGGCGATGGGTGGCCCTGGTCGATGGCAACAACCATCAGATCGAGCGCATCGAAGCCGAAGCCCGCAGCCGAGGCGTCAAGGTGGCCATCGTGGTCGACCTGATCCACGTCCTCGAGTACCTGTGGGGCGCGGCCTGGTGCTTCTTCACCGAAGGCGACCCCGCCGCCCAAGCCTGGGTGCACGACCGGGCCCTCGCGGTGCTGCACGGCAACGCCCGCCAGGTCGCCCTCGGCATCCGACGCCGAGCCAGCACCGCACGACTGACCAAGCAGAAACGCCTCAAGGCCGACAGCTGCGCGAAGTACCTGACCAACAAGGCCGACTACCTGGACTACCCCACCGCGCTCGCCGGGGGCTGGCCCCTCGCCAGCGGCGTCATCGAGGGGACCTGCCGCTACCTCATCGCCGACCGCATGGACATCACCGGAGCCCGCTGGTCGGTCAACGGAGCCGAAGCCGTCCTCAAACTACGAGCCGTCCGCGCCAACAACGACTTCGACGAGTACTGGACATTCCACCTCAACAACGAGCGACACCGCGTTCACCAAACCCGCTACGCCGACACGACCATCCCGACGGCCGCCTGAGTCCCTCCCCGGGAGCCGCACCCCAACGAATACACCCGCTACGCCCGCGAGCTGGAGCGCCGCCGAGGACGGGTCTTCGTGCTCACCGGGACCGCGTCGATCTTCCGCCCCCGTGCGCTGCGCACGATCGCGGCCGAGCGCAGCCGGTCGATCCCGGGCGTCCCCGGCGACGTGTACGACACCGTCGCGTTGACCGAGGACAACGAGCTGACCATGGCGCTGAAGTCCCTCGGCGGGCTCATGGTCTCCCCACACCAGTGCACGGTGGTCACGGAGGTGATGCAGACCTGGCGGGCCCTGTGGGCGCAGCGGCTGCGCTGGCAGCGGGGAGCGCTGGAGAACCTCGGCGCCTACGTCTTCCGCTCCGCGGTGATGCGCTACTGGGCCCAGCAGCTGGGGATCGGGTACGGCGTGTTCGCCATCGCGGCGTACTTCCTGCTGATGCTGGTGATGGTGCTGGCGATGGACAGCTGGGTGTGGTTCCCGTTCT
>JBIOYO010000053.1:0-3628 GCA_044870175.1 Nocardioidaceae bacterium
AGCTCCGCACCCTGGCTGACCGTGTAGCAGCCCTCGGCGGCCAGCTGGCCGGTGGCGGCGAGGACCAGGCCGAGCCCGGCGGCGGCGGACCCGGTGGCGGGGTCCTCGGGGATCGCGAGGTCGGGCACGAAGACGCGGGCGTGCACGGAGACCGCCGAGGAGCCTGAGTCGGCTCCGGCGGCGTACACCGACAGCCCCTCCAGCGGGTCCTGAAGCCGCAGCGCCGCGAGCGCGGCGTAGCTGCTCAGGGGTCGTCTCGGTGCGCGGGCGCGGGCGACCGCGGCGGGCCGCACGGGTAGGTACACGAAGTCGATCCCGGTGCCGGCGACGTACACCTCCCCGGCGAGATCGTGTCGGGCCAGGCCGACGTCGGCGAGCAGGTCCGCAGCCAGCTGGGTCGGCAGCGGGCCGGCCACGTCGCGGGCCGGGGCCGACAGCTCGACGGTCGCCGAGCCTGTGCCGGAGCCGGCGCCCGAGCCCGAGCCGGTGCGCTCGTCGAGGAAGGTGACCTCGATGTCGCCGACGCCGCACGCCTGCGTCACCCGGGTCGCGGACAGCTGGCCGCGGGCTCGCAGCGCCCACGCCGTGCCGAGGGTGGGGTGGCCTGCGAACGGGATCTGGCCTCCCGGGGTGAAGATCCGGGTGAAGTACGACGCCGCGGACACGGGGACCGGGAAGGTGGTCTCGGAGAAGCCGAACTCGCGGGCCAGCGCGAGGCACTGTCCGGTCGAGAGGGACGCCGCGCCGTGCACCACCGCGAGCTGGTTGCCGGCGAACGACCGGCCGGTGAACACGTCCACGATGTCGAATGGCAGCGGCCGGACGGACATGTCGCTGACGATAGCCTCAGGCGTGTGAGCACCTCCCCGAACCGCGTGTTCGTGGGCCGGCTGTCCGGGTTGCCGGTGTTCGACCCTGCCGGCGACGCGGTGGGGCGGGTCCGCGACCTGGTGGCGGTGCTGCGTCCCGGCGCGCGTCCCCCGCGGCTGCTCGGTCTGGTCGTGGAGGTGTTCGGGCGGCGCTCGATCTTCGTGCCGATGACAAGGGTCACCCACGTCGATGCCGACCAGGTGATCACCACCGGGCTGGTCAACGTGCGCCGCTTCGAGCAGCGAGCCAGCGAGACCCTGGTGTTCGGCGAGATGCTGGACCGTCGCGTGACGATCCGCGACAGCGGGGTCCAGGGCACCGTCTTCGACCTCGCCATGGAGCAGGAGCGCAACCACGACTGGGTGATCAGCCGGGTCGCGCTGCAGGAGGGCTCGAAGCGGTTCGGCCGCAAGGGGCAGACGCACGTGGTGGAGTGGTGGGAGGTCGACGGCTTCGGGGCGCCCGAGGAGACCCAGGGCGCCACGCACCTGCTGGCCGCGCTGGCGGAGATGAAGCCGGCCGACCTCGCCCACGTGATCCACGAGCTGCCGCCGAAGCGGCGCGGAGAGATCGCGGCCGCGCTGGATGACGAGCGGCTCGCCGACGTCCTCGAGGAGCTCCCGGAGGAGGACCAGGTCGAGATCCTGGGCCGCCTGGACGACGAGCGAGCAGCCGACGTGCTGGAGGAGATGTCCCCGGACGACGCGGCCGACCTGATCGCCGACCTGCCGCCGGAGACGGCCGAGGCGCTGCTGGCGCTGATGGAGCCGGAGGAGGCCGAGGATGTCCGGCGGTTGCTGACCTACGAGGAGCGCACCGCCGGCGGCATGATGACCACCGAGCCGGTGATCCTGTCCCCGGACAGCACCGTCGCCGAGGCCCTCGCGCACGTGCGGCACGAGGAGCTGGCGCCGAGCCTGGCCGCCCAGGTGTACGTCACCCGGCCCCCCCTGGAGACCCCGACCGGGCGGCTGCTCGGCGTCGCGCACATCCAGCGGCTGCTGCGGGAGCCCCCCAGCACGCTGGTGGGCAGCGTCGTGGACAGCGACACCGAGCCGTTGCCGCCGACGGCCTCGGTGTCCGACGTCGCCCGGCACCTGGCCACCTACAACCTGGTCGCGGCGCCGGTCGTCGACGAGGACGGCCGGCTGCTCGGCGCGGTCGCCGTCGACGACCTCCTGGACCACCTGCTGCCGGAGAACTGGCGTGAGCAGCAGGAGACCGTCCGTGGCTGAGCCGCGGCGCCGCCGCCGGCGACCCGACCGGCTGGACATGCCGACGCAGCCGCGGCAGATGTTCCGTCGCCCCACGATCGAGGCGGACACGTTCGGCCGGTTCGCCGAGCGGTTCGCCCGCTTCATGGGCACCGCGCGGTTCCTCCTCTACATGACCGCGGTCGTGGCGGTCTGGCTGGTCTGGAACTGGCTGGCCCCCGAGTCGTGGGTGTACGACGCCTACCCGTTCATCTTCCTCACGCTGATGCTCAGCCTCCAGGCGTCGTACGCCGCACCGCTCATCCTGCTTGCGCAGAACCGCCAGGAGGACCGCGACCGGGTCATCGCGGAGCGGGACCGGCAGGCGAACTGGCGCGCCCACGCCGACATGGAGTTCCTGGCCCGGGAGATGGCCAGCCTCCGCGTTGCGCTCGGCGAGGTGGCGACCCGTGACTACCTCCGGTCGGAGCTGCGCGCCCTGCTCGCGGAGCTGGAGGACCGCGAGCGGAGCGGCGACGGGAGCGCCGACGGCGAGGCCGGGGAGCGGCGCCCGGACCGGTCCGACCGCCGCCAGGACGTGCGCCACCACCTGCGGGAGCGCCGTGGCGAGGACCGGCCGAGGGGCTGACCCGCCCCGACGTACCCTGTGCGCATGGACTACCCCGACCGCGAGCGGATCCAGGCTGCCCTGGCCGGGGTCATCGACCCGGAGATCCGCCGGCCGATCACCGAGCTGGACATGGTCGAGGCCGTGGACGTCGCAGCCGACGGCACGGTGACGGTGCGCGTGCTGCTCACCGTTGCCGGCTGCCCGATGCGCGAGCGGATCACCCGCGACGTGACTGCCGCCGTGGGCGCCGTCGAGGGCGTGAGCGGTGTCCGCGTCGACCTCGGCGTGATGACCGCCGAGCAGCGCGCCGGCCTGCAGGAGCGGCTGCGGGGCGGGCAGCCGGCCAAGGAGATCCCGTTCGCGCAGCCGGGGTCGCTGACGCGGGTGTTCGCGGTCGCGTCGGGCAAGGGCGGCGTCGGCAAGTCGTCGGTCACGGTCAACCTCGCCGTCGCGATGTCACTCCAGGGCCTGAAGGTGGGGCTGGTCGACGCCGACATCTACGGGCACTCCGTGCCGGCCATGCTCGGCGTGGCCGACCTGCGGCCGACCCAGGTCGAGGAGATGATCCTGCCGGTGCCCACCCCCACCGGCCCGTCGGTGATCTCGATCGGCATGCTCAAACCCCGCCGCGACCAGGTCGTGGCGTGGCGCGGGCCGATGCTCGACCGGGCGCTCGTGCAGATGCTCTCCGACGTCTACTGGGGCGACCTCGACGTCCTCCTGCTGGACCTGCCCCCTGGCACGGGCGACATCGCGATCTCGCTGGGCCAGCACCTGCCGAACGCCGAGGTCCTGGTCGTGACCACCCCGCAGGAGGCGGCCGCCGAGGTCGCCGAACGGGCCGGGACGATGGCCTCGATGATGCACCAGCGGGTGGTCGGCGTGCTGGAGAACATGTCGTACCTCCCCTGCCCCCACTGCGGCCCCGAGCACC
>JBIOYO010000054.1:0-6121 GCA_044870175.1 Nocardioidaceae bacterium
GGGTACTTGGTTCCCAGCGGGGACTCGGCGAAGGCCAGCAGCGCGGTCTCGGCGGCGTCGGCGGTGGGGGCGGTGTAGATCGGGCGGAGCGCGGCGGCGACCTTCTTGCGGTCCGCGTAGGACACGAACCGCATCGCCGCGCGGATCAGGTGCACGGTGCAGGTCTGCACGGTCGCTTGCGGCCAGGTCGCCTCGATCGCCTCGGGGAACCCGGTCAGGCCGTCGCAGCAGACGATGAGGACGTCCAGGACGCCGCGGTTGCGCAGCTCCGCGCAGACCCCGGCCCAGAACGTCGCGCCCTCGCTGGCCTGGACCCAGATCCCGAGCACGTGCTTGACCCCATCCAGGTCCACGCCGACGGCGATGTGCGCGGCGCGGTTGCGGACCTGGTGGCCGTCGCGGACCTTCACCACCAGCGCGTCGAGGTAGATGATCGGGTAGATCTCCTCCAACGGCCGGTTCTGCCACTTCTTGACCTCCTCCAGGACCGCGTCGGTGATCTTGGAGATGCTGTCGGGGGACAACTCGGTGCCCAACGTCCGGTTCAGGTGATGGGTGATGTCGCGGACCGTCATCCCGCCGGCGTAGAGGCTGATGATCATCTCCTCCAGCCCGCCGGCCCGGCGGGCGCCCTTGGGGACCAGCCGCGGCTCGAAGGTCCCGGCCCGGTCCCGAGGGGTGGCCAGCTCGACATCGCCGACCTCGGTCGCGAGCGTCTTCGGGGTCGACCCGTTCCGGGCGTTGCCGGCGCCGCCGCCGGTCCGTTCGCCGTGCTGATAGCCCAGGTGGTCGGTCAGCTCGGCCTTCAGCCCACGCTCAAGCACCGCCTTGACCATCTCGGGCAGGAACCCGCCCTCGCCGGTCAGCCGCAGGCTGCCGGTGTCGATGCTGTCGAAGACGTGGTCGAACAGGCCCGCCTGGACCATCTCGGTGACCGCCTCTCGAGCGGTCTGCGGGGCAGCCGGAGTGCCGAACGGGGTCTCGGCTCCCTCGTGGGTCAGGGTCTGAGTCACAGTCATCCCTCATTTCACTTGAGGAACTCCTTACACAGACCATCTGACACGCCCGGAAGGTCCAGCACCGCACCGGCACTCCGTCCCGGGTGACCGCCATCGCGATCACTACCTGGGGCAGATCGGTCCTGTGGTCCTTGGAGTTGGCGTCACACTGCACCATGTCCGCACTCGGCTTCCGGCCGAGGTGCGGGTGGTGGTGCCGGCTCATCCGCTGACCGGGCGGGTGCTGCGGGCGCGGCACGTCTACCGGCGTTATGGCCGGCTGTGGCTGGTTCTGGTGCTACCCGACGGCGGGGTGACCTCGGTGCCGGTTGAGCACACCGACGTGCTGGCCATCGAGCCGGTGGTGGTTCCGCGGGTGGGTGAGACCGTGGTGTCGATCGACGGGGCGCGTCGCCTGCTCGGGTTGCTCGCCGCCCTGGTCGAGCGCGCGGCCCAGGACGCGGCAGGGCCTGGGTCGTGAGGGTTGTTGTGTGGCTGGCCTGGTGCGGTTGGCTGTGCTGGCTGCCCGGCGTCGGGATGGTGCTCTCGGCTGCCGGCGTGGGGGTGCCGGTTGCGGTGAGCGCCGACGGCGTCGTGCAGCCGCGGACAGTGAGGAACGCGCTGGCAACCCGCCATGCGCGCCGGCCGCCTCACCGGTGCCGAGGCCCGCCGGGCGGGCGGACGCGCAGTCTCGCGAGGGATGCTCCCGACTGTTCCTGTCCCGACAACAACTTCCTGTCCCCAACCGTTCCCGATGGGCCGCGCATCCCAAGCGGCCCAGCCCGTCCGATGTCCACCTGAGCGTCCCTGGCGAGCACGCCGCTATCTGCAGCACGGATCAAGCGCCCGAACGAGGGGGCGCGGTGAGGAGCCCGATGGAATGCCGACACCAGTACCCGGGTGCGCGCAGCGCGGCGATGGGCGGGGCCGCCGGGTCCCCCTGCGTGGGGACGGCGTGCGCCCAAGCGGGGGTCCGCGTGGCTGCCGGTTCGGGGTCGAGAACGTGCATAGGCTCGCCTCCAGTACCTCGCGCCAACGAGAACAGGAGGGAGCCCATGCGTGCGCTCAGGATAGCGCCTGCGGTGCAGCTGCCGTTGCTGATCGAGGACGGGCACGCCGATCCGGTCGCGATCTGGTGTGGCCTGCCGGAACCGACCCGACAGGCGGTGCTGGCGCTGCTGGCCCGGCTGATCGTGGCCGGCTCGATCGAGGAGGAGGTGGCGCGGTGAGCGGACCTGCCGGCAAGGTCTGCGCCGATCATCTGGCTCGCGGTGCCCGGGTCTACGTGCGTCAGTCCACCCTGCACCAGACCCGGGTCAACACCGAAAGCCTGCACCGCCAGTACGAGCTGGTCGACCGCGCCCACCAGCTGGGCTGGGCGGCCGAGCAGGTGCGGGTGATCGACGCCGACCTGGGCATGTCCGGGGCGCAGGCCGCGGACCGGGAGGGCTTCCAAGAGCTGGTCGCCGAGGTCGGCCTGGGCAAGGTCGGGCTGATCCTGGGGATCGAGGTGTCCCGGTTGGCCAGACGCAACGCGGACTGGTACGCGCTGCTGGACCTGTGCACGCTCACCGACACGCTGATCGGCGACGCCGACGGCATCTATGACCCGGCCGACTACTCCGACCGGTTGGTGCTGGGCCTGAAGGGCACGATCTCCGAAGCAGAGCTGCACCTGATCAGGGGCCGGCTGATCGCCGGGCTGCGGCACAAGGCAGCCCGGGGTGAACTGCGGATCAACCTGCCCGCCGGCTACGACTACTCCCCGGACGGGCAGGTGGTGCAGAGCCCGGACGAGGCGGTGCGCGAGTCGGTGACCGCCGTGTTCGGCCGGTTCTTGGAGCTCCGCTCCATCCGTCAGGTGGCGATGTCGCTGCTCGCCGATGGGCTGAGGCTGCCGCGTCGCCGCGGCCAGGGCCGCCACGAGTGGGCCCCGCCCACCTACACCGGAGTGCACGACCTGCTGGTCAACCCCACCTATGCCGGCGCGTTCGCCTACGGCCGACGCCAATCCGCCCGCCGGGTCGGGCCGGACGGGCGGGCCCGGACCTCGGTGGTGGCGATGCCGCGGGACCGGTGGCGGGTGCTCATCTTGGACCACCACCAGCCCTACATCTCCTGGGCGCGGCACGAGGAGATCCTCGCCCAGGTCTGCAGCAACCGCACGCTGCCCGGCCAGGGCGGCGGGCCGGCCCGCGAAGGCCGGGCGCTGCTGCAAGGGCTGCTGCGCTGCGGACGGTGCGGCCGCAGGATGCACAGCGCCTACTCCGGTGAGCGGGGCCGGTCCCGCCGCTACTACTGCGATCCCCGGGAGGGCCAGATCGGTGGCCGGGCCGAATGCCAAGGCCTGGGCGGCCGCGGACTCGACGAGGCGGTGCTCACCGAGGTGTTCCGAGCCCTCCAGCCGGCGGCGCTGGCGGCCACCGCCAAGGCCCTCGCCGAGGCCGAGACCGCCGAGGAGGCGCGGCTGGCGGTCTTCCGAGCCGCCGCGGAGAAGGCCCGCTACGAGGCGGACCGGGCCCGCCGCCAGTACGACGCCTGCGAGCCGGAGAACCGGCTGGTCGCCCGCGGCCTGGAATCAGCCTGGGAGGCCAAGCTACGCGCCGCCGAGCACGCCGACGCCGAACTGGCCGCCCAGCAGGCCCGTCGCCCCACCCCGCTGTCCGCCGAGGAGCTGGCGCTGCTCGCCCGCGCCGGTGCCGACCTGCGCGCCGTCTTCGACGCGCCGACCACCACCACCCGGGACCGCAAGCTGCTGCTGCGCACCCTGATCACCGACGTCACCGTGGCCGTGGACACCGACGCCGGCACCATCCAGGCCAGCATCAACTGGCAAGGCGGCGCGACTAGCCGGCTCGACCCGCTGCCGCTGCGCCGCCAGGGCCAAACCTTCCGGGTCACCGACGAGGACACCATCAGCCTGGTCCGCCGGCTCGCCGCAAGCTACGACGACGCCACGATCGCGGCCATCCTCGCCCGCCAGCACCGGCGCACCGCCACCGGGCTGCGGTTCACCCGCCAACGCGTGTGCAACCTCCGCGCCAGCAACCAGATCCCCTGCTACACCCAAACCGTCGGAACCGACTGCAACGATGCACCCATGCTCAGCGTGCGCGAGACCGCGACCGAGCTCGGCGTGTCCACCGAGACGGTCTACCGGTGGCTCGCCGACGGCTTCATCACCGGCCTGAAACCCGTCCCGGGTGCCCCGTGGCGGATCCGCCTCGACGACACGCTACGGGCCAAGATCGCCGAGGACGCCCCCGCCGGATGGCTGCCACTCGACCAGGCCGCCCGCGTCCTGGGCGTCGCCCGCCAGACCGTGTTGCATCGGGTCCAACGCGGCGAACTCCCCGCCGTGCACGTCCGCCGCGGCAGGCGAACCGGGCTCCGCATCAACGTAACCGAACACCAAACTGGACTGTTTGACTAGGCCACATGGAGGAGACGCAGTGTCTACGGACCTCGTTGGAGTGGCCGAACTCGCGAGCGGCCCGCTCCACCGGCCTGGTGGTCCCGTCGTCGTCCAGGACCGGGTCGGCGAGGTCGGCCAGGTCGTCGGCGCCGTCGACCTCCCAGTAGGTAGAAGTCGTGTCGACAAAAAGGATGTCGAGGTCGAGGTTCAACAAGGTGGCCACCGAGCCGAAGATCTCCCCGGCGATCTCGCCCAACGCGCCCAGAAGGAACTCCATGCCCCGGTACGCGGCCTCCTCGGAGAACCCCGGACAGCCCTGGATCGCGACCCGCTCGGCCACCCACCGGGTGCCGGCCAGCTTCGAGGCCGGCTCCAACGCCCGCTGCGCGACCAGCGCGAACAGCACCCGCTCGACCGCCTCCGCGTCCAGCCGCCGCCCCGCCGCGACCCGGCGGACCGCCGCGCCGATGCCCAGCCGCTCCCAGACCCGGTCCAACGTCCACGCCCCGCCCAGCCGGCGCGAGTCCAGCACCTCCACCTCCGCGCCGTGCGCGGCGGCCACCGCCTCCTCGGGGGCGAGGAACCGCGAGATCGAGGCGACCAGCCGGGCCAACGCGTCCCGGTCCACCCGCTCGGCCCGGCCGAAGTTGTGGACCACCTTCGCCACCGAGTTCCCGGTCTGAGGGTGCCGCTCGTTGTGCGCCAGCTGCAGATACCGCACCACCGACCCGTCCCGGTTGATCCGCCGCGTCTCCCGCAGGTAGTCGCGGTAGGGACCGCCCTTGCGGACGGCCCCCCGCACAGATCCCAGCGTGCGGAACTACCGCACTGGGCTCCTGCCTCAGGTGCTGGCGGCGAAGCGCTCGACGGGGTGGGGGTGCAGCACGCGAACCGAGGGTAGCCATCGAGCCGTGAACTGGTTCATCCGTTCCCAAGTGATCCGGTTGCGCTGGCTGCGGCGCCTCAGCGCCGCATACCAGTGCCGAGTCACTTGAACGCGGAACCCGTTCAGCGCGCCGGTGTTGCCGGGCACGGCGTAGTAGGCGAAGTGCCCACGCACCACGCTGGCCAGCCAGCGCCCTTGCTCCGGAATGGACAGGTGCCGCCGCTGCCGCAACTGGTCCTTGACCTGTTTCAGCTTTGCCCGCACCCGTTTCGAGATCGTGATCCGCCTCAGCCAGAACCGCCCGGCCCTCGTCGTCCCGCAGATATGCGTAAAGCCGAGAAAGTCGAACGTCTCTGGCTTGCCCAGACCGCGGCGGGCTCGCCGCTCGGCGGCGTACCGCCCGAACTCGAGCAGCCGCGTCTTGTCCGGGTGCAGTTCCAGCCCGAACTTCGCGAACCGGTCGCGAAGCTCGCTCAGGAACCGGTGTGCATCGGCCTGATGCTCGAACCCGACGATGAAGTCGTCGGCGAACCTCACCACGATCACGTCACCGTGCGCGTGGTGTCGCCTCCACCAGTCGGCCCACAGGTCGAGGACGTAGTGCAGGTACACGTTGGCGAGCAACGGCGAGGCCGATGCTCCCTGCGGTGTCCCTTCATCGCACGGCGCCCACTGACCGTTCTCGATGACCCCTGCCCTGATCCACTTGCCGATCAGGCGCAGGACCCGCTTGTCCGCGATCCGGTGCCCGAGGAACCTCTCCAGCCAGCCGTGATCCAGGCTGGTGAAGAAGTCGCGGATGTCCGCGTCGAGCACCCAGTT
>JBIOYO010000055.1:0-5407 GCA_044870175.1 Nocardioidaceae bacterium
ACGCTCCACCGGCCGTCGGCGCCGGTCGTCGTACGACCCACGACCTCCGCGGTCTCGACGCCGGCCTTCTCGCGCAGCGCGACGACGGTCACAGCGACCGCGCCGCCGGGCGTGCCGTCGGACCGCAGCATGCGACCTGCGACGAACGGTCCGACGTCGGAGTCGGCCGCTGCGGCGCCCGACGTGAGCGGTGCCAGCGACACCGGGCCGAGCAGGGCGGCTGCCACCGACCCCGCCAGTACGTACTTGCCTGCCGATCTGACTGTCATGGGCACCCCCGAGCTGGTGGGCGGCTCCGGTCGAGCCGCCTGAGTGCTGAGGACGCTATGTGCACCTGACCCCAGGTGGTGGTGCAGAGCCACCGCCTGTGGACAAGGCGGCCAGGTCGGCCGCTGTGCATGGAAGCCGGCTCGCCATGCCACCGCCGACGTCGATCTGCCGTGCTGCCCACGACGATCCCCCGCCTCCCATGACGCGTACGCCGTGGGAGGCGGCAAGGACTCTCGATCCCATGGGAAACTGCCACCTCCCACGGGCGCCGGAACGGGTCAGCCGCAGACGGCGCCGTGCGCTGCGGACTGGACGACCTTGGCGTACTTGCCGAGCACGCCGCGGGTGTACTTCGGGGGGTTGGGGGTCCAGCCCTCGCGGCGGGCGGAGAGCTCCGCCGCGTCGATAGTCATGTCCAGGCGGCCGCCCGCGACGTCGAGGCGCACCGGGTCTCCGTCGCGGAGGAACGCGATCGGGCCGCCGTCGACGGCCTCGGGGGCGATGTGGCCGACGCAGAGGCCGGTGGTGCCGCCGGAGAACCGGCCGTCGGTGACCAGCAGCACGTCCTTCCCGAGCCCCGCACCCTTGATGGCGCTGGTGATGGCGAGCATCTCGCGCATGCCGGGGCCGCCCTTGGGACCCTCGTAGCGGACCACCACGACGTCGCCGTGGCGGATCCGGCCGGCCTCGAGGGCGTCCATCGCGGCCCTCTCTCCGTCGAACACGCGCGCAGGGCCGGAGAACACGTCGTCGTCGAAGCCTGCCGACTTCACCACCGCTCCGTCCGGCGCCAGGCTGCCGTGCAGGATGGTGATGCCGCCGGTGGCGTGGATAGGGCGGGACAGCTCGCGGATGATGCTGCCGTCGACGTCGGGCGGGGCGATGTCGGCGAGGTTCTCGGCCATGGTCCGGCCGGTCACGGTGAGGCAGTCGCCGTGCAGCAGGCCGGCGTCGAGCAGCGCCCTCATCACGACCGGGATGCCGCCGACCTTGTCGACGTCGTTCATCACGTAGCGGCCGAAAGGCTTCAGGTCACCCAGGTGCGGCACCCGCCGGCCCACCTCGGTGAAGTCGTCGAGGGTCAGCTCCACCTCCGCCTCGCGGGCGATCGCGAGCAGGTGCAGCACGGCGTTGGTCGACCCGCCGAGGGCCATGACGACGGCTATGGCGTTCTCGAACGCCTCGCGGGTCATGATCTGCCGTGCGGTGATCCCCCGCCGCAGCTGCTCGACGACGGCCTGGCCCGAGCGGTGCGCGAAGCCGTCGCGGCGGCGGTCCACCGCCGGCGGCGCCGCCGACCCGGGCAGCGACATCCCGATCGCCTCGGCCACGGCGGCCATGGTGTTGGCGGTGTACATGCCACCGCAGGCGCCCTCGCCCGGGCAGATGGCGCGCTCGATCCTGTCCACCTCCTCGCGGCTGATCAGGCCGGCGAGGCAGGCCCCGACCGCCTCGAAGGCGTCGATGATGGTGACGTCGCGGCCGTCGACCTGGCCGGGCATGATCGACCCGGCGTACAGGAACACGCTGGCCAGGTCGAGGCGCGCCGCCGCCATGAGCATCCCGGGCAGCGACTTGTCGCAGCCGGCCAGCAGCACCGAGCCGTCCAGCCGCTCGGCCATCATCACGGTCTCCACCGAGTCCGCGATCACCTCGCGCGAGACCAGCGAGAAGTGCATGCCCTCGTGCCCCATCGCGATGCCGTCGGAGACCGAGATCGTGCCGAACTCCAGCGGGTAGCCGCCGGCGGCGTGCACACCGTTCTTGGCCGCCTTCGCGAGCCGGTCCAGCGACAGGTTGCAGGGCGTGATCTCGTTCCACGAGCTGGCCACGCCGATCTGGGGCTTGGCGAAGTCCTCGTCGCCCATCCCCACCGCGCGCAGCATCCCGCGCGCCGCGGTCCGCTCCAGCCCGTCGGTGACGTCGCGGGAGCGGGGCTTGACGTCGCGGGCGCCGCCGGTCGTGCTCGTGGTCATGACGGTGAGACTAGTGAGTGCCGACACCAGGTCGTAACCGGCGCGTGACACCTACGGTCCGGACCGGGCTGCGCGTGCGGCCGCACAGGCCTAGCCTCAGAGCGTGGACTGGCGAGAGTACGGCGCCGTGCTGTTCGACCTCGACGGGGTGGTGACCCCGACCGCGGAGGTGCACATGCGCGCCTGGAGCGACATGTTCAACGGCTTCCTCGCCCGGTACGACGGTGGCGGCGACACGTCGCCGTACACCGACACGGACTACTTCGCGCACGTCGACGGCAAGCCGAGGTACGACGGGGTGCGCGACTTCCTCGCCTCGCGCGGCATCGTCCTGCCCGAGGGCGAGCCCGAGGACGTCCCCGACCGGGCGACTGTCTGCGGGCTGGGCAACCGCAAGAACGACGCCTTCAACGAGGTGCTCGACCGCGACGGCGTGCGCGCCTACCCGGGGTCGGTCACTCTCCTGGACCATCTGGCCGACCTCCGGCTGCCGCTGGGCGTGGTGTCGTCGTCGGCGAACGCGCCGCACGTGCTGGCGGCCGCGGGGCTGCGCGACCGGTTCGGCGTCGTCGTCGACGGCAGGGTCGCCCGGGAGCGGGGGCTGCCGGGGAAGCCCGCGCCCGACACCTTCGTCTTCGCGGCGGACGCGCTCGGCGTCGGGCCGGAGAAGGCCGTCGTCCTGGAGGACGCGGTGTCCGGGGTCCGCGCCGGCGCCGCGGGGAGGTTCGCCCTGGTCGTGGGCGTCGACCGGGGTGCCGGCCCGGACGTCCTGGCGGAGGCGGGCGCCGACCTCGTGGTCGGTGACCTCGCCGAGCTGGTCCCCAGACCCGGGCACCTGGACGGAGCGCACCGATGATCGTGCACGACATCGACCCCGAGCGGGTCGACCGGGCCCGCTTCCCGATCGACCCCTGGAAGCTCGTGGAGCGGTCCTACGACGCTCGCGACCTCGGCGTCACCGAGACGCTCTTCATGGTGGGCAACGGGTACGTCGGGATGCGCGCCAACCCCGAGGAGGGCCGCGACGCCTACGCACACGGCACCTTCATCAACGGCTTCCACGAGACCTGGACGATCCGGCACGCCGAGAACGCGTTCGGCTTCGCCAAGACCGGCCAGACCGTGGTCAACGTCCCCGACGCCAAGGTCATGAAGCTCTACGTCGACGACGAGCCGCTGACGCTCGGCACCGCCGACATCGAGGAGTACCGGCGCGAGCTGGACTTCGCGGCGGGCGTGCTGCGGCGCTCGCTGCTGTGGCGGACACCGGCAGGCAAGCGGGTCCGCGTCACCTCGACGCGGCTGGTGTCGATGACCCAGAGGCACCTGGCCGTGATGAGCATGGAGGTCACCATGCTGACCGGTGACGCTCCGATCGTGATCTCCTCCCAGCTCCTCAACCGGCAGGACGGGGAGGACGAGTACCACGTGCCGGCCGCCGCGATGGGCGAGGGCGTCGACCCGCGGAAGGCCAGCGACTTCGAGGGCCGGGTGCTGCTCCCCCAGGCGAGCTACGCCCACTTCCACCGGATGATGCTCGGCTACCGCTGCGCCAACTCCCGGATGACCTTGGCCGTCGCCGCCGACCACGTGCTCGCCACCGAGAACGAGAACCAGGTGGTCTCCCGCAACGACGACGACCTTGCCAAGACGGTGTTCCGGGTCGTCGCCCAGGAGGGGGTGCCGCTGCGGCTGGACAAGTTCGTCGCCTACCACAGCTCGCGCGGGGTGCCGGTCCCGGAGCTGTCCGACCGGTGCGACCGCACCCTGGACCGCGCCACGCACAACGGCGTCGGGTACTACCTGGAGGAGCAACGCAGCTGGTACGACCAGTTCTGGGCCGGCTCGGACGTCGTACTGGAGGGCGACCCGGGGATGCAGCAGGCGATCCGGTACAACCTCTTCCAGCTCGCCCAGGCGACGGCGCGGTCCGACGGCCAAGGCATCCCCGCCAAGGGGGTGAGCGGGTCGGGCTACGAGGGCCACTACTTCTGGGACACCGAGATCTACGTGACCCCCTTCCTCACCTACACCCAGCCCGACATCGCCCGCAACGTCCTGCACTTCCGCAACCGCATGCTGCCGGCCGCCCGTGAGCGTGCCCGGGAGCTGGCCGAGGGCGGCGCGCTGTTCCCGTGGCGGACCATCAACGGCGAGGAGGCGTCGGCGTACTACGCCGCGGGAACGGCGCAGTTCCACATCAACGCCGACATCGCCTACGCGCTCAGCAAGTACATCGACGCCACCGGCGACACCGGCTTCCTGGTCCGCGACGGCATCGACATGCTCGTCGAGACCGCCCGGATGTGGGCCGGGCTGGGCTTCTGGCGCAGCAACGGCGAAGACTCCTTCCACATCCACGGGGTGACCGGGCCCGACGAGTACACGACCGTGGTCAACAACAACCTGTTCACCAACGTGATGGCGCGGTTCAACCTCGAGCGCGCGGTCCGCGCCGTCCACGAGCTCCGAGAGGCCGACCCGGCCGCCTACGAGCAGGTCGCGTTCAGGCTGCAGCTGCGCGACGACGAGCCCGACGAGTGGTCCAAGTGCGCAGAGCGGATGACCATCCCGTTCGACGAGCGGCTGCGTATCCACCCCCAGAGCGACCACTTCTTGGACCGCGAGGTCTGGGACCTGTCCAAGACCCCCACCGAGCTGCGACCGTTGATGCTGCACTACCACCCGCTGGTGATCTACCGGTTCCAGGTGATCAAGCAGGCCGACGTGGTGCTGGCGCTGTTCTTGCAGGGGGACCGGTTCACTCCCGAGGAGAAGCGCGCGGACTTCGAGTACTACGACCCGATCACCACCGGCGACTCCACCCTCTCCTCGGTGGTGCAGTCGGTGATCGCCGCCGAGGTCGGCCACCGGAAGGCCGCGCTGCACTACTACCTCCGCTCGCTCGGCGTCGACCTTCTCGACCTGCACGGCAACACCGTCGACGGGCTGCACGTCGCGTCGTGCGGCGGGGTGTGGAGCGTGCTGGTGTTCGGGTTCGGCGGCATGCGCGACCACGGCGGCCGCCTCAGCTTCGACCCCCGGCTGCCGGCGTCGTGGCCCTCGCTGCGGTTCGCGGTCAGGTGGCACGGCCTCCGGCTGCGCGTGCGGGTCTCCCAGGACTGCATCGCCTTCGAGGTCGACGACCGGTCCCGTGAGGC
>JBIOYO010000056.1:0-4617 GCA_044870175.1 Nocardioidaceae bacterium
GGTCTGGGCGCGGTCACCTTGGTGACCGGGCCTGAGGAGCTGCTCAACGAGCGCGTGGTCGCCGAGGTCCGCGCCGCGGTGCTGAGCGTGGACCCCGAGGCGGAGGTCAGCGACACCACGGGCGAGCGGGTGAGCATGGCCACGCTGGGCGAGCTCGCCGCGCCGTCGCTGTTCTCCTCCACCCGCTGCGTCGTGGTCCGCGCGCTGGAGGACCTTCCCGACGCGACGTACGACGGCCTGCTCGACTATGCCGCGTCGCCCGCCGACGACATCGCACTCGTCCTCGTGCACGGCGGCGGGCAGAAGGGCACCGGCTTGTTGACCCGGCTCCGCAAGCTGCCTGCCGTGACCGAGCGCAAGTCCGCATCCCCCAGGCCCGGCGAGCTGCCCGGGTTCGTCGCCGCCGAGGTCCGCTCTCACGGCGGCCGGATCGCTCCGGACGCCGCAGCCGACCTCGTCCAGGCGGTCGGCACGGACCTTCGCGCGCTCGCCGGAGCGGCCGAGCAGCTGGCCAGCGACTTCCCCGGCGACCAGCTCACCGCGGAGGTCGTGGGGCGCTACTTCGCCGGCCGGGCGGAGGTGAAGGCGTTCGTGATCGCCGACCACGCCCTGTTCGGCCGCACCGCCGCAGCCCTGGAGGAGCTGCGCTGGGCGCTCTCGACCGGCACCTCACCAGTCCTCGTCACCGGGTCGTTCGCCACCGCGGTGCGTGGGCTGGCGCGGCTCCGTGGCGCCCCACGCGGCCTCCGCGACGCCGATCTCGCCCGCGAGGCGGGGGTGCCGCCCTGGAAGCTGCGGATGCTGCGCGACCAGAGCCGGGGGTGGGACGACCTCGGCCTGGCGACCGCGGTCACCGCCGTTGCGCGGGCGGACGCAGACGTCAAAGGCGCCGCGGCCGACGCCGCCTACGCCCTGGAGCGCATGGTGCTCACTATCGGCGAGGCCCGCGCCGGGCGGTGACGCTCGGCCAGGAAGCCTCAGAGGCTGGCAGCCCGCTTGGCGATCGCCGACTTCCGGTTGGCCGCCTGGTTCTTGTGGATCACCCCGGCGGACGCGGCCTTGTCCAGCTTGCGCGACGCCCGCTCCGCCGCGGCCCTCGCCCGGTCGGGGTCGCCGGCGGCCGCGGCCTCGCGGAACTGCCGGACCGCCGTCTTCAGCGCCGACTTGACCGACTTGTTGCGCTGGTGGGCGGCCTCGTTCTGCCGGTTGCGCTTGATCTGGGACTTGATGTTCGCCACGTGGGTTGGGTGCCTTCGGGGTCGTCTGTCGGGGAGCCTGTGCGGACCTGAGGGTCGACGCGCACGCGACCGGTCACGATACCAGCGGGCCGGCGAGCCGCCCAAATCGCCGCAGGCCGACCGCCCGGGCGAACCCATGCGGTTCAGCCGGCCCAGCCCCGGCGGCGCGAGAGCCACGACCAGCCGGCGGCGGCGTACCACCTCGTGTGGCGGCGCAGGTACGGCGACGTGGGCACCTCGGGTCGCAGGCTGGCGGCGGCCATGAAGCCGGTGAGGGCGGCCAGCCAGGTGTCCACGTGCTCGGCGGGCACGTCGCGGGTGATCGGATGGGCGGCCAGGACCCGGTCGGCGTCCAGCCCGTCGCCGGACGCGGAGACCAGCAGGCCGACGGCGTCGAGCCATGCCGGTCCGGTGGCCGGCCAGTTCCAGTCGCAGAGGACGGCCCGGCCGGCACCGGTGAGGATCATGTTGTCGTCGCGCGCGTCGGCGTGCACGAACGCCCCGCTGCCGGGCAGGCCGGGCAGCGACGTGGCCAGCGCGGCCGCCTCGTCCAGGTGCGGCCACCACGGCGCCCGGGCGCGCACGGACTCCCACCCGGAGACCAGCTCCGGCAGGTCCTCGTGGATGGGGTTCAACGCCAGCCCGGCGGGCGGCGTGGGCAGCTGCGCCGCGATGTCGGCCAGCGTGTCGAGGCAGGTGACCAGCTCGCTGGCCCGCCACGGCCTGGAGGGGTTGCGGCCCTCGACGCACTCGAAGGCCAGCACCACCCACCGCTCGTTCTCGTGCGCCCACCACGGCGCGGGCATCGGCAGGGTGCGGGGGAGCGCGGCGAGGATGTGCGCCTCGGTGGAGTACGACGCGGCGATCTGCTTCTGGGCGACCTTGTTGGCCGCCTTGACGAAGACGCGGCCGCCGTCCCTCGTGGTCAGCCGCGAGGCGAACCCGGGCGTGAACCCCGACCCCTGCGACTCCGCCGCCACCACGGGCGACCCGATCCGGCGCTCCACGGCGGTGCGCAGCTCCGGGGGCAGGTGCGCCCAGTCCAGACGAGTCGCCGTCCGCCCGTGCGGGACCGGCTCGACCGAAGACAGGTCGGTCAGCGCGGTCACGTCGAAGGGCTCGCCCGGGCTGGTCACGACGACGATTGTGGCAACTCTCCTGGCCGCGCCGCGATGGTGACCACGCACAGCCCCAGAGGGCAGGCCGCACCACGCCACCGCCGGGAGACTCTCTGGGAGACTGGACGGACCATGGCAGCCACGCCTTCCTCGCCTGCGCCCCAGCCGGGCCGCACCGACCCGGCGGTGATCCGCAACTTCTGCATCATCGCGCACATCGACCACGGCAAGTCGACGTTGGCCGACCGGATGCTGCAGCTGACCGGGGTCGTCGACGACCGGACGATGCGGGCGCAGTACCTCGACCGCATGGACATCGAGCGCGAGCGCGGCATCACGATCAAGAGCCAGGCGGTGCGGATGCCCTGGACGGTGCGGGCCGGCGGCGCGTCGGCGGCCGACCCCGGCACCTACGTGCTGAACATGATCGACACTCCCGGCCACGTCGACTTCACCTACGAGGTCTCCCGGTCGCTGGAGGCATGCGAGGCGGCCGTGCTGCTCGTCGACGCGGCGCAGGGCATCGAGGCCCAGACCCTGGCCAACCTGTACCTCGCCCTGGGCGCGGACCTGCACGTGATCCCGGTGCTCAACAAGATCGACCTGCCCAGCGCGGACCCGGAGAAGTACGCCGCGGAGCTGGCGCACGTGATCGGCTGCGACCCCACCGACGTGCTCCAGGTCAGCGCGAAGACCGGCGACGGGGTGGCCGCGCTGCTCGACGAGATCGTCGCGCAGACCCCGGCACCGGTCGGTGCTGCCGACGCCCCGCCCCGGGCGCTGATCTTCGACTCCGTCTACGACACCTACCGCGGTGTCGTGACCTACGTGCGCGTCGTGGACGGCCGGCTCAGCCACCGCGACCGGATCAGGATGATGTCGACCGGCGCGGTGCACGAGATGCTCGAGGTGGGCGTGATCAGCCCGGAGCCGGTGAAGGCCGCGGAGATCGGCGCCGGTGAGGTCGGCTACCTGATCACCGGGGTGAAGGAGGTCCGCCAGTCCCGGGTCGGGGACACGGTGACCTCGCAGTACCACGGTGCGACGGAGCCGCTGGGCGGCTACCAGCACCCCAACCCGATGGTGTTCGCCGGTCTCTACCCGATCGACGGTGACGACTACCCGGCCCTCCGCGAGGCGCTGGACAAGCTGCAGCTCAACGACGCGGCGCTGGCCTACGAGCCGGAGACGTCAGGGGCGCTCGGGTTCGGGTTCCGCTGCGGCTTCCTCGGCCTGCTGCACATGGAGATCGTCCGCGAGCGGCTCGAGCGGGAGTTCGGCCTCGACCTGATCTCGACCACGCCGAACGTCGTCTACGAGGTGACGCTCGACGACGGCACGCACGTCACTGTGACGAACCCCAGCGAGTTCCCGGCCGGCAAGGTCGCCGAGGTCCGCGAGCCGGTGGTCCGGGCCACGATCCTCTCCCCCAAGGAGTTCATCGGCACGGTGATGGAGCTGTGCCAGGGCAAGCGCGGCAGCCTGCAGGGCATGGACTACCTGTCGGAGGACCGGGTGGAGCTGCGCTACGTGCTGCCGCTGGCGGAGATCGTCTTCGACTTCTTCGACGCGCTGAAGTCGCGCACCAAGGGGTACGCCTCGCTGGACTACGAGCCGACCGGCAACCAGGTGGCCGACCTGGTCAAGGTGGACATCTTGCTGCACGGCGACCCGGTCGACGCGTTCAGCGCGATCGTGCACAGGGACGCGGCGTACTCCTACGGGGTCGCGCTGGCCGCCAAGCTGAAGGAGCTGATCCCGCGGCAGCAGTTCGAGGTGCCGATCCAGGCCGCGATCGGCTCGCGGGTCATCGCCCGGGAGACCATCCGCGCGATGCGCAAGGACGTGCTGGCCAAGTGCTACGGCGGTGACATCACCCGCAAGCGGAAGCTGCTGGAGAAGCAGAAGGAGGGCAAGAAGCGGATGAAGATGGTCGGCCGGGTCGAGGTACCGCAGGAGGCCTTCATCGCCGCGCTCTCCACGTCGGACACGCCGGACGCCAAGGGCGCGGGCAAGAAGTGAACTCGGCGGTGCGGCACTGTCCGAGGTGCGGTGCGCCACTGCCGACTCCGCCCCCCACGGCCTGCAATTCCTGTGAGTACGCCGTGTTTCTCAACGCACGCCCGACCGCGAGCTTGGTCGTGCTGGACGGTCCGCTCTCGCCGACCGCCCGGTTCCTGGCGCTGCGGCGCGCGGTCGACCCGAACGCTGGCCGGTGGGAGACGCCGGGTGGTTTCTGTGACGGCTGGGAGCACCCGCGC
>JBIOYO010000057.1:0-4266 GCA_044870175.1 Nocardioidaceae bacterium
CCGGCCAGCACCTCGGGGCGGGGCTTGCCGTCGTCGGTGGTGGCCTGGTCCTTCAGCTCCATGCCGCGCCCGCGGAGCTGCTCACCCGTAGCGCGTGCGCGCTCCTTGGCGCGGGCCTTGACGTCGAGCTTGTACTGCAGCGCGTCGACGGTGTCGGCCATGTCGGCGCGGGTCTGCTCGATCTCCTCGCGGATCGCGTCGGGGTCGGAGCTGGTGCCCGAGCCGGGCGTAGACGTGGAGCTCACGAGCGGTCTCCCTTCAAGGTGGCGACGTCCTCCTTGATGCCCCGGATCGCCTGTTCGGGCTTGGGCGGCCCGGCCTCTTGGACCTTGCTCTTGCCGACCACGGCGGCGACCGCCGCGGCGGCGAGCAGCACGACGGCGACGATGAGGGCGGCCAGCCAGGCGTCGACGGCAAGGGCGAGGGCGAGCACGGCGGTGGCGATCAAGGTCGCCACGCCGTAGAACGCCAGGAGCCCGGCCACGCTGAACAGGCCCAGGCCGAGCCCGGCGTGCTTGCCCTTCTGGGTGACCTCCGCCTGGGCGAGGCGCATCTCGTCGCGGATCAGGGTGGACATCTGTTGGCTGAGGTTGCTGGCCAGGGTCCCCAGGGACGCGTCACCAGTCGACGGTGACGTGCCGGCCGGGGCGCCGGTGGGCGGCTCGGTGTGCGACATGCCGCTCCCTTACCCCGTAAGCCGGTCGAGGATTCCTCCCGCGGCCGAAGTGCCCCCGGTGGGACTCGAACCCACACTGAAAGGTGTTTAAGACCTCGTCCTCTGCCGTTGGGATACGGGGGCCAGCAGCGCCGTACGCCGACCTTTGCACTTCATGCGCCAGAGTGCAAGAATGCACTCTGTGCTGAAGAGTGCAATGAGCCGGCGTGAGGCCCGGCGTCGCGAGACCGAGCACAGGATCAGCCTGTGCGCGCGGCTGCTGGCCTGCGACAAGGGCCTGGACGGCTTCACGATGGACGACCTCGCGAACGCCGCAGGGGTCGCCCGCCGTACCCTCTTCAACCACTTCTCCGGCAAGGACGCCGCCGTCCTCGGCAACCCGCCTGCGCCGGACCCCGCGCTGGTGGAGGAGTTCCGGGCCGGCGGGCCGCACGGCCGGCTGGTCGACGACGTCGCCGCCCTGGTGGAGGCCCTGCTGGAGGCGAAGGGGCTCGAGCGCGAGGACGCAGCCCGGGTCCAGGAGCTGCTGGCCGCGGAGCCCCGGCTCTACACCTCCGCGCGTGACCGGTTCGAGACGCTGACCTCGGACTTCACCGCACTCCTCGCCGAGCGCGAGGGCAGCGGCCATGACCCCACAAGGGCGCGCGTGCTCGTGCGGGTCATGGGCGCGCTGTTCGACCTCGCGCTCGCCGACTGGGTCGCCCAGCCCGACCGCGACCTGGTCGACGTGTTCGACGAGCTGCTGCGCACGGCCCGCGAGGTCTTCACGACCTGACCGAGCCATGACCGAGCCCTGACCGGGCACCCGTTCACCCCACCGAACCTCGGCGCCACGCCGTCGCGCGCCACCCACCGACCCGGGAGATCCCCATGGCAACGCTGCTCTACCGACTCGGCAGGACCGCCTACCGGCGGTGGCCGGTCTTCCTCGCCGCCTGGCTGGTGTGGATGGTCGCGACCGGTTTCGTCGCGGCCACCATGTCCAGGCCGATGACCGACGCGTTCTCCATCCCGGGCATCCCGTCGGAGAAGGCGGCCGACCTGCAGTCCGAGCTCTTCCCCGACAGCCTCGACGCCTTCGACCAGGCCTCGGTCACCGTCGTCGTGGCGGCGCCCGAGGGCCACACGCTGTCCGAGCCGCGCTACCGCAAGGCCGTCGACTCGCTCCTGGCCGAGCTCGCCACAGTGCCACAGCTCCCCGACGACCTGCAGCTGGCCAACCCGGTCGACGCGGCACAGGGCGTGCGCGCCCAGGTCGTCGACGCGGCCGTCGCCGGCGGCTCGCCACGGTCGGCGGCCGAGCGGGACGCCGACGCGGTGTCGCCGCTGTCGACGGACGGCCGGGTCGGCCTGGTCACCTGGAGCTTCGACGTCGACACGCCGATGGACGTCGAGCCCGCGACGCAGGACGCGGTCAAGGCCGCGCTCACCGACGCCCGGGCCGACGGGCTCACCGCGGAGGCGAACGGCTCGGGCATGCAGGAGCTCGCACCGCCCGGCGGCGCGTCGGAGCTCATCGGCGTCGGCATCGCCCTGGTCGTGCTTCTGCTGACCTTCGGGTCCCTGGTCGCGGCCGGCCTCCCGATCGCCACGGCGCTGTTCGGTGTGGTGCTCAGCATGACCGGCATCACCGCGATGACCGCGTTCATGGACATCGGGTCCAGCACGCCCATGCTCGCCACGATGATCGGCCTCGCCGTCGGGATCGACTACGCGCTGTTCATCCTCGCCCGCTACCGCGCCGAGCTGCGCGACACCGACGACCGCCAGGATGCGATCGGCCGCGCGGTGGGGACCTCCGGGTCCGCCGTCGTGTTCGCCGGCCTGACCGTGCTCATCGCGCTCGCCGCCCTGGTCGTGGTGCGGATCCCGTTCCTCACCGCCATGGGTCTCGCGGCGGCGGCCACCGTGCTCGTCGCGGTCCTCGTCGCGCTCACCATGCTCCCGGCCGTCCTTGGCATGGTCGGGTCGAAGGCGTTCGCCGGCCGGGTCCGCCGGTACGTCCCTGCCGGTGACTCCGACGGCAGGATCCTGAACAACGGCGTCCGCTGGGCGCGCCTCGTGGGCCGCGCTCCGGTGGCGTTCGTCCTGCTCGTCGTGGTGGTGCTCGGCTCCCTCGCCGTACCGATGAAGGACCTGCACCTGGCCTTCCCCACCGACAGCACCGCGCCGACCGACACCACCCAGCGCCGGGCCTCGGAGCTGCAGGCCGACGGCTTCGGCCCGGGCCGGGAGGCACCGCTGCTGGTGGTGGTGGACGCCCGCGACCTGCCCGACGGCGAGCGGGGCCGCGCCTTCGGCGAGGTGGTCGTCTGGGCGGAGTCGCAGGAGGGCGTCAGCAACGCCCAGGTCGTGCTCACGAACACCGACGGCACCGGGGCGCAGGTGATGGTCACGCCGGCGACCGGCCCCGACGAGACCGCCACGGAGGACCTGCTGCAGGCGCTGCGCGACGGCCAGGCCGGCATCGAGGCGCGCACCTCTACGACGATCGGCGTCACCGGTCTCACGGCGATCACCGTCGACGTGTCCGAACGGCTCAGCGACGCGCTGCCGGTCTACCTCGCCGTCGTGATCGGGCTGGCCTTCGTGCTGCTGATGGTCGTGTTCCGCTCGATTCTCGTCCCCCTGACCGCAACCCTCGGCTTCCTGCTGTCGGTGCTGGCCACTCTCGGGGCGACGGTCGCGGTGTTCTCCGAGGGCGCGCTCGGCATCATGGAGGGGCAGCCGATCGTCAGCTTCATGCCGATCTTCCTGATCGGCGTGGTCTTCGGGCTGGCGATGGACTACCAGGTGTTCTTGGTGACCCGGATCCGCGAGGCCCACATCCATGGCGCGGACCCGCGCGAGTCGGTGGTCGACGGCTTCCGCAACAGCGCCCGAGTGGTCACGGCGGCGGCGGTGATCATGACCTCGGTGTTCGCGGCGTTCATCCTGCAGGACGAGCCGATCGTTGCGTCGATGGGCTTCGCCCTCGCCGCCGCGATCGTCTTCGACGCCTTCCTGGTGCGGATGACGCTGGTCCCGGCGCTGATGTACCTGATGGGCGAGCGGGCCTGGTGGCTGCCGCGCTGGCTGGACCGGCTCCTGCCCAACGTCGACGTCGAGGGCGAGCAGCTGGCGAGGTACCGCCACGCTCTGGCCGCCCGTGCCCCCGGCGACGAGGACGACCAGGACCGCGAGCTGGCGCCGGTCTGAGCCCGCGGTCGGCGCGCTTGTGGCCGATCCCTGCGCGGATGCGCGGTTGTGGCCCCCGGGCGCAGCGACCCGCCGTACGGCGATGTCACCATCGGCCACAACCTGGCGGGCCCGAGGCCCACGGTGGCGTTGTGGCCTCAGACGACATCGACACGCCGTAGGACGCTGCCGCCATCGGCCCCAAGGGGACGTTCGTGCCGCCATCGGCCACAACCTGGCGGGCCCACGAGGTCAACCCACACCGGCGAGGGCGGCGGCCCGGCCGAGGACCTCGTCCAGCATCGGCTCGGTCAGGCGGCCGGTGAAGGTGTTCTGCTGGCTGGGGTGGTAGGTGCCCAGTACCACCACCTCGGCCGGCCCGCCGGGTGGCCCCGCGACGGCCGCCTCGGCGC
>JBIOYO010000058.1:0-2880 GCA_044870175.1 Nocardioidaceae bacterium
CAAGGCTTGCATTGCCATCGCGGACAACCTCGACGAGCTGTATGCGAATGGCGGTCGGATCGAGTCCAAAGGATGGAAGATCGCGGGGGTCGCCAAACCTGTGCCCACTGACGTGGGAATCCTTCTAGTAGACGTTGGCGTCGACGGGAGCCCCCAGAAGATCATCTCACCTGGCACTCCAACGAAGCGGTTCCCCGGAGGAAGATCGATCAAGTCCTTTCAGCTGAAACGGGCATCGGGAGCGTGGCGCGTCTACCGGTTGGACCAGACATGAGGGGAATCGCGTTCGTCTCACTGGCGCTGATTGCCGCTCTCTCCTTTAAGGCCGGGACTGCCGTTGCCGATCCCGCGATTGGCGGCAGCGCCGGGAGTGACCAATTCGTGGTATGGGGCAATTCTGTCGCTCAGGAGCATGACGACTTTGACACGCCATCTCAGTCCGTCTCTTCGGTGCGCCGCGCGCCCTACTCGAGGTATGTCTGGTTGCTGTCGTGCTCCAATGACCCGCTGGGGGGTGGCGAGGGCAACTGCATGGGGGCACAACAGTGCAGTGACCCCGCTCAGCTTCTTTTCCGTCAGTGGGGTCAGCGTCCAAGCGGCGCGTGGATGCCCTTGACGGCCCAGTGCCGTGGCGGCGAACAAGCCGCGGAGGCGGTGGCCGCGCTTCCCCAGGTCACCTCGTCGGTCGTGTTGAACGCGCTGCGCCGGATCGGCCTCCCGGCGCTGGAGGTCCAGATCCAGCCGGAGCACAAGACGCTGGTCAACTTCGACACGATCTTCTACGCCGAGCCGCAGACGGTGACCCGGGACCTGACCCTGCTCGGGCAGCGGGTCCGGGTGGAGGCGACGCCGTCGTCGTACGGGTGGAGCTTCGGTGACGGGACCGGGGCGTCGACGGCCGGGCCGGGCGCGCCGTACCCGGCGATGGACGTGGTGCACAAATACCTCGACGCGCACGTCACGGTGGAGCCGAGTGTGGCGGTGACCTACTCGGCGCGGTTCCGGGTGAACGGCGGGGCCTGGCAGGACGTGGACGGCACGGTGACCATCGACGGCCCACCGGCGTCGTTGCGGATTGCCGAGGCGATCGCGGTGCTGTCGGGCAACCACGGCTGACCCAGCCCGACGCGGGACGGGTCCACGAGCCGGCAGCACCGGCCCGACTCACCACGACGATCAGCCGCTCCCCACGAGGCGCACGCCATGGGAGGCGGCAAACGATCTGCATCCCATGGGAATCAGCCCCCAGACGGGGCCGGGTGAGTCAGAGGTACATCCCGGAGCGGCCGGACTCCTCGCCGACGCGGGGGCCGGGGTGGGCGCCGGGGGGGATCTGGTCGGGGTGGGCCAGGCCGGGCGGCAGGGCGCGACGCATCTGCTCGAGCTGGGCGCGGGCGGCGACCTGCTGGGCGTAGATCGCGGTCTGGATTCCGTGGAACAGGCCCTCGAGCCAGCCGACCAGCTGTGCCTGGGCGACCCGCAGCTCGGCCTCGGACGGCGTCTCGGAGCTGAACGGGAGGGAGAGCCGCTCGAGCTCCTCGACGAGCTCGGGGGCCAGACCGGACTCGAGCTCCTTGATCGAGGACCGGTGGATGTCGGCCAGGCGGGTCCGGGAGGCCTCGTCGAGGGGCGCGGACTTCACCTCCTCGAGGAGCTGGCGGATCATCCCGCCGATGCGCATGACCTTCGCCGGCTGCTCGACCAGGTCGGTGATGTGCCGCTCCTGCTCCTCGTCGTCGTCCGCCCCCTCCTGCGCGGCGGCCGCGCGCCGGGTGCCTCCGCTCATCGCGATGCCTTCGGGACCGATCACGACGATGCGGGACGGGTCCTCGGGCCGGTCGGGCTGGTCGTGACTGGTGGGGTTGTCCTCCGGCATGCCGCCCACAGTACCCACGGGGACCGTCCGGCGCCGCGGGAGCGGCACCGGGCGTCAGGGGACGGTCAGCAGCACCTTCCCCAGGTTCGCAGAGCTCTCCACCGCGGCGTGCGCGGCGGCGGCCTCGGCCAGCGGGTACGACGCGTGCACCACCGGCCGCACCCGGCCCTCGGCGACCAGCGGCCACACGTGCTCGACAACCGCGGCGCAGATCGCCGCCTTCTCGGCGGCCGGGCGGGCCCGCAGCGTCGTCGCGATGACGGCGGCCCGTTTAGAGATGAGCGTGCCGAGGTCCAGCTCAGCCGTAGCGCCGCCCTGCAGGCCGATCACGACCAGCCGCCCCTCGGTGGCGAGCGCGTCCACGTTGCGGCCGAGGTACGACGCCCCCATGTTGTCCAAGATGACGTCGGCGCCGGCACCGTCGGTCGCATCCCGGACGGCGACGACGAAGTCCTCCTCCCGGTAGCTGACCGCGACGTCGGCGCCGAGGGAGCGGCACACCGCCAGCTTCTCCGGCGTCCCGGCCGTCGTGACGACGCGAGCGCCGAGCGCGTGGGCCAGCTGGATCGCGAACGTGCCGATGCCGCCCCCACCGCCGTGCACCAGGAGGGTCTCGCCGGGCTGAAGGTGGGCGACCATGAACACGTTGGACCACACCGTGCAGGCCACCTCGGGCAGCGCCGCCGCCTCGACCAGCGACACCCCCTCCGGCACCGGCATCACCTGGCCGGCCGGTACGGCGACCCGCGAGGCGTAGCCACCGCCGGTCAGCAGGGCGCACACGTGGTCCCCGGGCTGCCAGCCGGTCACCGACGACCCGGTTGACGCGACCGCCCCGCTGCACTCCAGCCCGAGCACGTCGGTGGCCCCCGGTGGCGGGGCGTAGCGGCCCTGCCGCTGCAGCAGGTCGGCCCGGTTCACCGCGGACGCGGCGACGTCGACGAGCACGTCGGCCGGACCCAGGGCGGGGTCGGGGCGTTCCACCACAGCGAGGACGTCGGGAC
>JBIOYO010000059.1:0-5618 GCA_044870175.1 Nocardioidaceae bacterium
TCGTCTTGGAGATGGACGAGATCAACGACGACTTCGCCGACACCGCCGTCGTCCTGGTCATCGGCGCCAACGACATCGTCAACCCCGCCGCCACCGACGACCCCACCAGCCCGATCGCCGGCATGCCCGTGCTCACCGTCTGGGACGCCGACAACGTCATCGTCTTCAAGCGCTCCATGGCCACCGGCTACGCCGGGGTCCCCAACCCGCTGTTCTACCGCGACAACACCGCCATGCTCTTCGGCGACGCCAAGGACCGCGTCGAGGACATCCTCCGCGCGCTGTGATGGCCCTGTAGAGCGGGCGGGTCCGTCGGTCCGGTTGTGGCCGATGCCTGCGCTGATCCGGTGTTGTGGCCGATGGTGACAGCGACACGCCGAGGCGAGCTGCAACCAAAGGCCACAATGCGGTTCGCCGCGGTCGTTGCCCACGGACCGACCCCCTGTCACGCTGACCAGCGTGGAGGTCCGGTTCGTGGACGCCGACGGCGCTCACCCGCGCGAGCCCGACGACGTGGTCGAGCTGTTCGCGCACGACGACGGGTTCTTCTGGATCGACGTACCGCAGTGGGACGCCGACTGCGACGCCGTGCTGCGCGGGCTGGGCTGCCACGAACGGGTGATCGAGGCGTGCCGGCAGCGCAACTTCATCCCGAGGGTGCACGGGTACGACGACCACGTCTTCGTCACCACGCAGTCGCCGTCCCTCGGCGTCGCGGGCCACGTGCACCTGCTCGAGCTCGACCAGGTGATCGCGTCGCGGTACCTGGTCACCGTGCACGGCCCGATCAGCCCCGACGTCGACCCGACCCTCGCCCTGGAGGAGACCCGCGGCGCGCTGGCGCGGATCGAGGGCGGCCGGTTCCGGCCCACGACCCCGGCCGAGCTGTCGTACGCCATCACCTCCGCGGTCGCGCGACGGCAGAGCGCGGTGATCCAGGAGGTGGCGCAGAAGCTGCCCGGCCTGGAGCGGCAGGTGATGGAGTCCCAGCTGCGCGACCCCGAGGTGCTGCTGGAGACGATGTTCCTGATCCGGCACGAGCTGCTCACGACGCGCACCATGGCTGCGCAGTGCAGCGACATCTGGCTGCGCATGGCGTCGATCCGCCGCATGGCCGACGACGAGGACGGCCACCTCGCCCGCGACCTCGCCGACCAGTTCGCCCGGGTGCAGTCCCTGGCCGACGGCGAGTCGCACTTCCTGTTCGGCGTCATCGAGCTCTACCAGACCAAGGTGCACACCAAGATGACCGTGGCCATGGAGCGGCTCGCGGTGATCGCCGCGGTCACCCTGCCCGTCACCGCGATCGCGTCGGTCTACGGCATGAACGTCATCGTCAGCAACAGCACCCACTACGTCGAGCTCGGGTTCGTCCTGATGGTGATGATGGCGATCAGCCTGCTGCTGCTGCGCTGGGCGCACCGCCAGGGCTGGTGGTGAGCGGGCCGCTCACACCGAGTCGAGCGGCACCAGGTGGCGCTCGGCGATCTCCCGGCCCTTGGCGACGCGGCGGGCGTACTTCGGCTCGTCCGCGTCGAAGTCCGTGGTCATCCAGGTCTCGAGCACGGCCATGGCCAGGGCCGAGCCGATGATCTTCCCGCCGATGCACAGCACGTTGCTGTCCGAGTGCGTCCTTGCCAGGCCGGCGCAGAACGGGTCCTGGCACACGACGGCGTCGACCCCGCGGATCCGGTTGGCGATCATGGCGCTGCCGTAGCCGACGCCGTCCACCATGACGGCACGGTCCACCTCGCCGCGACCCACCGCGAGGGCCGCGGGGTAGGCGAAGTCGACGAGGTCGCAGGCGGCCTCGCTGTCGGTGCCGAAGTCGACGGTCTGGTGGCCCTGCCCGGCGAGCCAGGCGTCGACCTCCTGCTTCAGCGCGAACCCGGCGTGGTCACTGGCAAGTGCGATCCTCATGGGCACGAGGCTGGCACCTGCGCGCCGTCACCGCCACGTCACCTCGCCGGCCGCGGCGTCGCCGTGCCGCCCCTGGTGTGAGCGACGACACAGGGCGGTCATACCCTTCCGAATTCGGCTACCGACGGGTATTACTGGTGGGTAGCACCCCCAGCCCCCGGAGGAACCCTGTGAGCACCGACATCCACCCGACCGAGGCCCGATCCGAGGACGGCCGCGTCAGCACCGCCCCACCTGTTCACACGCCCGGCGGGCCCGCGCAGCGCGCGGACGTGAGCGAGCGCGTCGCCCGCGAGGTCGCCGAGGCCGCCAGGGAGACCACCTGGACCCGCCCCAGCTTCGCCAAGGAGCTCTACCTCGGCCGGTTCGACCTCGCCCTGGTGCACCCGCACCCAAGGGGCTCCGCCGACGACGTCGCCCGCGGTGAGGCGTTCCTCGCCGAGATGCGCCGGGTCTGCGAGGGCATCGACGGCCAGCGCATCGAGCGGGAGTCGGTGATCCGCGACGAGGACGTCGCGGCGCTGGCGGCGATCGGCGCGTTCGGGATGAAGATCCCGCGCGAGTACGGCGGGCAGGGCCTCACGATGGCCTACTACGGCCAGGCCCTCATGCTGGCCGGGTCGGTGCACGCCAGCCTGGGAGCGCTGCTGTCGGCGCACCAGTCCATCGGCGTCCCCGAGCCGGTGAAGACCTTCGGCAGCGAGGAGCAGAAGCAGCGGTTCCTGCCGCGCTGCGCGAACGGCGCCGTGACCGCGTTCCTGCTCACCGAGCCCGACGTCGGCTCCGACCCGGCCCGGCTGTCCACGACGGCACGGCCCACCGAGGACGGCTCGGCGTACGTCCTCGACGGTGTGAAGCTGTGGACCACCAACGGGGTCGTGGCCGAGCTGGTCGTGGTCATGGCGACTGTCCCGCCGCACGCGGGCGGCAAGGGCGGCATCAGCGCCTTCGTCGTGGAGACCGACTCCGAGGGCGTGACGGTCGAGAACCGCAACGACTTCATGGGGCTGAAGGGCATCGAGAACGGCGTGACCCGGTTCAGCTCGGTCCGGGTGCCGGTGGAGAACCGGCTCGGCCGTGAGGGTCAGGGGCTCAAGATAGCCCTGGCCACGCTGAACACCGGCCGCCTGTCCATCCCGGCCATGTGCGCCGGCGCCAGCAAATGGGCGCTGAAGATCGCCCGCGAGTGGTCGGCCGAGCGGGTCCAGTGGGGCCGGCCGGTCGGCAGGCACGAGGCGGTGGCGGAGAAGATCGCCTTCATCGCCGCGACGACGTTCGCGCTGGAGGCCGTGGTCGACCTCTCGGCGCAGATGGCCGACGCCGGCAGCAAGGACATCCGCATCGAGGCCGCCCTGGCCAAGCTGTGGTGCAGCGAGATGGCCTGCGAGGTCGCCGACGAGCTGGTCCAGATCCTGGGCGGCCGAGGCTACGAGACCGCGGCGTCCAAGGCGGCTCGCGGCGAGCGGGCGGCTCCGGCCGAGCAGGTGGTGCGCGACCTGCGGATCAACCGGATCTTCGAGGGGTCCACCGAGATCATGCACCTGCTGATCGCCCGTGAGGCCCTGGACACCCACCTCGCCGTGTCCGGTGACCTTGCCGACGTCGACGCGGACGTGCGTCGCAAGGCCAAGGCCGCGGTCAAGGCCAGTGGCTTCTACGCGACCTGGTTCCCCAAGCTGGTGGCCGGTCAGGGCACCGTCCCGACGTCGTACAAGGAGTTCGGCGCCCTCGCAAAGCACCTGCGCTTCGTCGAGCGGTCCTCGCGCAAGCTGGCCCGCCAGGTGTTCTTCGGCATGTCGAGGTGGCAGGCCAAGATGGAGTACCGCCAGGTCTTCCTCGGCCGCATCGTCGACATCGGTGCTGAACTGTTCGCCATGGCCGCGGCCTGCTCGCGTGCGGAGATGATCCGCACCGACGACCCAGCGCAGGGCGAGACCGCCTACGCGCTCGCCGACGCGTTCTGCGCGCAGTCGCGCCTGCGGGTCGAGGAGCTGTTCGGCCGGCTGTGGGGCGGCACCGACGACAGCGACCGGGCGCTCGCGAAGCGGGTCCTCGACGGCGACCTGGCCTGGCTGGAGGCGGGCGTGCTCGACCAGTCCGAGGGCACCGGCCCCTGGATCGCGTCGTGGGAGCCCGGCCCCAGCGGCCGCGAGAACGTCTGGCGCCCCTACGGCTCTCGGGCATAGCCCGGGGTAGCGGGGGGCCCCGCCGAGTCGGCTCTTCCTCCCGGTGGGTGAGCGCCGAGTCGGCTCTTGCTCCCGGTGGGTGGGCGTCGAGTCGGCTCTTGCTCCCGGGTGGTGGGCGCCGAGTCGGCTCTTGCTCCCGGGTGGTGGGCGTCGAGTCGGCTCTTGCTCCCGGTGGGTGGGCGCCGAGTCGGCACTTGCTCCCGGGTGGGTGGGCGCCGAGTCGGCTCCTGGTCCCGGGTGGTGGGCGCCGAGTCGGCTGTTGCTCCCGGTGGGTGGGCGTCGAGCCGGCTGTTGGTCCCGGGTCGTGGGCGCTCCCCTCGACCTTTGGCCGCCTCCCTCGACGCGTACGTCGTGGGATGCTGTAAGAGTCCTCGATCCCATGGGAAACAGCCCCGCTACCTCGTGAACAAGCGCCGACTTGAGCCCGTTCCGGCGTGAACAGGAGCCGACTCGCCATTCCTGCGCCGACCGCCGTACACGCGCTCACCTCGGATGCGTCGGCATGGCGCCGAGTCGGCTGTTGCTCCCGGTGGGTGGGCGTCGAGCCGGCTGTTGGTCCCGGGTCGTGGGCGCTCCCCTCGACCTTTGGCCGCCTCCCTCGACGCGTACGTCGTGGGATGCTGCAAGACTCCTCGATCCCATGGGAAACAGCCCTCGCCACCCCGTGAGCAGGCGCCGACTCGACTCGCACCGGGCGGGAGCAGGCGCCGACTCGACCTTGAGCGGGCGGGCAGTCAGGTCCCGCGGAGGGCGGCCGGTGACTCGCACCGCTCCTTCAGTCCGAGCAGCATCCGGCGCATCATCGGGTAGTCGCCGAGCTCCATGAGCGGCACGGTGACCAGCGACGACGCGTCCGGCCGGTAGTGCTGCTTGAGCCGGGTCACCACCCGCGTCCGGCCACCGGACAGGGGCCGGAGCTGCCACGCCCACGACGAGTCCGGCTTGGCCCACACCAGGTGTGACGGTGCGCGGAGCTCGGCCACTGTGAACGACGTCGCGGCGGTGGGCTTGGCTGTCATGGGCGCCGCGATGTCGCCGAGATGGCAGTCCTGCCACTCCGGCAACACCTGCCGAGCGCTCGGACGGCCGAGGGAGTCGAGCAGGTCGTAGGAGTAGAAGCCGGCGCGGCCGTACCCCGCCTGCACCAGCCACGGCCAGACGTCGGCGGGCCGGGCGCGCACCGTGACTGCGCGGGTCGCCGTGAACTGCGCTCGCGGGACGAGGTCGTCGCCCGGCATCGGGGCGCGCACCTCGTCGTCGGCGGCGCCCCAGTGCAGGTGGCGGCTCCGCAGGACCGGTGCCAGGGCGAACGACGGGAGCGCGGCGAGCGTCCGCGCGACCTCCCGCCAACCCACCCAGCCCCGGCGGGCCCGTGACGCCCCCTGCTCAGCGACTGCCACCCCTGCCCTCCAGCCCGGCGCCCGGCCGCCCTCAGGAGGAGCCAGCCCAGAGACGTCGTGGCCGCTGCGGACCAGCAACCAGGAGACCAGGGAGTTGGAGTTCCACATGTCG
>JBIOYO010000060.1:0-3803 GCA_044870175.1 Nocardioidaceae bacterium
CTGAAGGCGCCCGGCACCGCCGCCAAGGCGATGTGGAAGATGCTGCGCGCCCAGGGCGTCCACCTCGGCCGCGGCCCGGCGCCCAAGGTCGCCTTCCTCTACACCGGGCAGGGCTCGCAGTACGTCAACATGCTCAAGGAGCTGCGCGAGCGCGAGCCGATCGTGGCCGAGATGTTCGTCGAGGCGGACCGCGTCATGACGCCGTTCCTCGGCAAGCCACTGACGTCGTTCATCTTCGTCGACGACTCCGACCCGGCCGCGGTCAAGGCGGCGACACAGCAGCTGCTGCAGACCCAGATCACCCAGCCGGCGGTGCTGGCCACCGACCTTGCGCTGACCAACCTGCTGGGCGCCTACGGCGTGCGCCCGGACATGGTGATGGGACACAGCCTCGGCGAGTACGGCGCGCTCGTCGCCGCCGGCGCGCTGTCCTTCGACGCCGCCCTGGAGGCGGTCAGCGCACGCGGCCGCGAGATGGGCGGGCTCGACCTGGAGGACAACGGCGCCATGGCCGCCGTGTTCGGCCCGCTGGCCGAGATCGAGCGCGTGGTGGACAGCATCGACGGTGCCGTGATCGCCAACATCAACAGCCTGAGCCAGGCCGTCATCGGTGGGACCACCCCCGCCGTGGAGCAGGCAGTGGCCGAGTTCAACGCCGAGGGGGTCAACGCGACCCGCATCCCGGTGAGCCACGCCTTCCACACCTCGATCGTCGCGCCGGCCTCCGAGCCGCTGAAGGTGGCGCTGCACCGCCTGGACCTGCGCGGACCCGTTCGCCCGATCGTGTCCAACGTGACCGGCGACTTCTACCCCGCGGACGCCGACACCGACACGATGCTGGACCTGCTCGGCCGCCAGGTCGCCTCGCCGGTGCAGTTCGTGCGCGGTCTGCGCACCCTGTACGACGCGGGGGCCCGCGTGTTCGTCGAGGTCGGGCCCAAGAAGGCGCTGCACGGCTTCGTCGAGGACGTCCTCGGCGAGCACGACGACGTGGTCGCCCTGTTCACCAACCACCCGAAGAACGGCGACGTGCCCTCGGTCAACAGCGCCCTCTGCGGCCTGTGGGCGGCCGGCCTCGGCTTCGGCCCGGCTCCCGCGGAGCAGCCCGCAGCGCCGGTCGCCGCGCCGGCCCCCGCGCCGGTCGCGGCGCGCGTCGCAGCGCCGGTCGCACCGGCCAGGCCGGTCGCCGCCGCGCCTGTGCCCGCGCCCACACCTGCCGCCGCTCCCCGCGCGGCGACCCCCACTCCGGCCGCTCCCGCGGCCACCGCGACAGGAAGCCCCGTGAGCACGGACCAGTTCGTCGAGCTCGGTCGGCTGTTCGCCGGCGCCATCGAGCAGGGTCTCCGGGTCTACACCGGCGGCGCGCCGGCACCCGCGGGCACGCCGGCGACGGGGCCGGCCAGGGCCGCGACCGAGCCGGTGGTGGTCACCGGCGCGGCCCTCGGCCTGCCCGGCGTCGACCACGTCTTCGACGACGAGAACCTCAAGCGCATCCTCGACGGCCAGCAGTTCATCGACACCATCCCGCACCGGTTCCGTCGCGAGATGGTGGACCTGCACATCACCCGGCTGGTGAAGCGGGAGGGCGGCAACCCGAGCTTCGAGACGATCGACGACGAGGCCGACGTGGTCAAGCTCGCCGGCCGGCGCGCCCCCCTCGACATGGTCGCGGAGTTCGGCGTGGACGCCGCCCGCGACGCCGCGCTGGACACCGTGACCCGGCTGGCCGTGGGCGCCGGGTTCGACGCCATGCGCGACGCCGGCGTGCCCTTGGTGATGCGCTACAAGACCACCACGCTCGGCTCCAGCCTGCCCGAGCGGTGGGGCCTGCCCGACGCCCTGCGCGACGACACCGGCGTCGTCTTCGCCTCGGCGTTCCCCGGCTACGACTCCTTCGCCGAGGACCTGCGGAGCTACTACACCAACCGGGGTCGCCGCGAGCAGGTGCTCGCCCTCGAGGCCGTGCGGTCGCGCATGAGCGAGTCCGACACCGCCAAGTCGGAGATCGACCGCCGCATAGCGGACCTGCGGCACCTGCTGGAGATCGAGCCGTTCACGTTCGACCGCCGCTTCCTGTTCCGCTGCCTGTCGATGGGCCACTCGCAGTTCGCCGAGATCATCGGCGCCCGCGGGCCCAACACGCAGGTCAACGCCGCGTGCGCCAGTACCACCCAGGCGCTTGGGCTCGCCGAGGACTGGATCCGCGCCGGCCGGTGCCGCCGGGTCATCGTGGTCGCCGCCGACGACGTCACGTCCGACACGCTGCTGCCGTGGATGACCTCGGGCTTCCTGGCGTCCGGCGCCGCCGCCACGGACGACTCGGTCGAGGACGCCGCGACGCCGTTCGACCGCCGCCGCCACGGCATGATCGTCGGGATGGGCGCGGCCGCGTTCGTCGTGGAGTCCGCCGACGCCGCGCGCGAGCGCGGCCTGCAGCCGGTGTGCGAGGTGCTCGGCGCGGTCACCGCGAACAGCGCCTTCCACGGCACCCGCCTCGACGTCGACCACATCGCCCAGGTGATGGAGAACGTCGTCGCCCAGGCCGAGGCCCGGGGCGTGCGCCGCGAGGACATCGCCGACTCCACGGTGTTCGTCTCTCACGAGACCTACACGCCGGCCCGCGGCGGCAGCGCGGCGGCCGAGATCAACGCGCTGCGCAGCACGTTCGGCGACCGGGCGTCGTCGATAGTGATCACGAACACGAAGGGCTTCACCGGTCACGCCATGGGCGCCGGCATCGAGGACGTCGTGGCGATCAAGGCGCTGGAGACCGGCATCGTGCCGCCGGTGCCCAACTACAAGGAGCCCGACCCCGAGCTGGGCGAGCTCAACCTGTCCCAGGGTGGGGTCTACCCGGTCCGGCACGCGCTGCGGCTGGGCGCCGGCTTCGGTTCGCAGATCGCGATGTCGCTGCTGCGCTGGACGCCCGTCCCCGACGGGCGGCACCGCCTGCCGAGCGAGCTGGGCTACGCCTACCGGGTCGTCGACCCGGCCGCCTGGCAGCGGTGGCTGGACACGATCAGCGGCCTGCCCGGTGCCCGGCTGGAGATCTCGTCGCGCCGCCTGCGCGTCGTCGACGAGGGACCGCCCACGCACGCCCCGATCCCGGCGGCGACCAAGTCGGTGCGGCTCGGTACGTCGACACCGGCGGGCACCCCGGCCATCGAGGCGCTCGCCGAGGCGCGGGCTCACATGCCGGCCGCGGCCGCACCGGCCGCACCCGCGGCACCTCCTGCCCCCGCACCGGTCCCGGCCGCTGCTCCGGCCGCCACCGTTCCCGCCGCCGCCCCAGCGGCTCCGGCTGTGCCGGCGGCGGCGCCTGCCGCCCAGGCGGACGAGGTGACCGACGCGGTGGTGTCCATCGTGTCCCAGCTCACCGGCTATCCCGAGGAGCTGCTGGCGCTGGACCTGGACCTGGAGGCCGACCTCGGCGTCGACACCGTCAAGCAGGCCGAGGTGTTCGCCGCGGTCCGCGAGCGGTTCGGCGTGGAGCGCGACGACAGCCTGTCGCTGCGCGACTTCCCCACCCTGACCCACGTGATCGGCTGGGTGCGGGAGAGGACCGGCATCCAGGCGCCGTCCGCCACGCCGGCGGCCGCCCCCACCCCGGCCACTCCCACCGCCCCCGTCGCTGCGGCACCGGACGAGGTGACCGACGCGGTGGTGTCGATCGTGTCCCAGCTCACCGGCTATCCCGAGGAGCTGCTGGCGCTGGACCTGGACCTGGAGGCCGACCTCGGCGTCGACACGGTCAAGCAGGCCGAGGTGTTCGCCGCGGTCCGCGAGCGGTTCGGCGTGGAGCG
>JBIOYO010000061.1:0-2713 GCA_044870175.1 Nocardioidaceae bacterium
GGGAGTCAGCCGGTACGGCGTGACACCGACGTGGCGGTACGTGTGGAGGGCAGCGCCTCTGGTGTCGTCGACCGCCAGAGTGAGCAGCCGGCCAGCCCCCAGGCGAACATCATCGGCCACATCCCGAAGGCTTGGGTCGAGACGACCACGAGAGCCTGGGAGAGCGGGAGGCTGAGCGCGAGCAGCCATCCCGTGAGCCGTGGCCGGAACCCGCCGCGGATCAGGCCGATGCCGAGCATCGTCTCTCCGATGGTGCTGAGCAGCACGGCCGGGATGGTCACGGCCAGGAACACCAGGTCGAGGTTGGCGACCCAGTAGGTGAAGAACAGCGACAGCGCCATCAGCACGTACGCCGGGAGGATGATCCGCCATCCCCAGCGCTCCGCGAACCTCATGGGAGAGGGGCGGCGGCTGCGGACGGCGACGGCGCAGGCGAGGGCGGCGAGCACGGCAAAGACGTAGAACTTGCCGTACGTCTCGTAGACCGTGTCGGGAGAGCCCCAGTCCACCAGAGGTCGGACGAGGTCCATCGCGGGCTCGGCCCACCAGGACGCGAGCGGGTTCTCCAAGTCGCTGCGGCCGTCGGCGGTGCGCATCCGGGCTAGCGCGTTGAGCGGCGCCATCACCGTGCTCAGGGCCGCAAAGACCACCGCGGCGAGGCCGGCGCGGCGTACGAAGGTGAGGCTCAAGGTGTGAGTCATGACGGGCTCCTCGGGTCGGCGAACCCCGTCGACGCTAGGTCCGGGTGGTGCCCGAGGAATCCTTCCGGCGGTCGCGTCTCGTCCACCCTGGGTATGACTTCGCGACGGCAGGATCGGCGTAGCGTGAGCGCATGGCGGCGCGGCAGATGCCATTCGGTCTGACCCGAACCGACCTGCTCCTGCCAGCCGTGCTGACCCTCGCGGGCTGCGTCGAGGTGCTCGGCGCCGACGTGAACCGCCCGGTGGCCCTGGCCAGCACCGCGCTGGCCGGGACGCTGCTGGTCGGCCGCCGTCGCTGGCCGACGGTCTGTGCCGTCGCTGCATGTCTGGTGCTGGTCGCGCGCACCCGGCTGGGCGTGTCCGAGGAAGAGCTCGTGGTCCCGCTGGCGCTGATCTTCACCAGCTGCTACGTCCTCGGGCGCTACGCCGGTCTCGCGTCCGGTCTGGTCGGGCTGACCGCCGTCGACCTCTCGGTCCACCTGAGCGAAGGACTGCAGCTGCCCACCGCTGACGACGTCCTGTGGGTGCTCACCCTGACTGGCGGGCCGTGGCTGGCGGGTCGCATGGTCTTCGTCCACGTCCGCAACAGCGAGGAGCACGCCGCTCGCGCACAGCGACTCGAGGTCGAGCAGCGGCAGCTCGGCGAGCGGCTGGTGGCAGACGAGCGCCGGCGGATCGCCCGAGAGCTGCACGACATCATCGCCCACTCACTGGGCTTGATGGTCGTGCAGGCCGGCGCCGCGGCCGACGTACTCCGTCATGACCCGGACGCCGCCGAGCGCGCGCTTGCCGAGATCCAGCGGGCCGGCCGGTCGGCCCTGGACGAGACCGGCCGGCTTCTCCACCTGCTCCGCGAGGAGGCCGCGTCCGAGCTGGATCCGCAGCCGACGATCGCCGACCTCTCCCGCCTGGTCGAGGAGTTCCGCTCCGCCGGCCTCGCCGTCACTCTGCAGGTGGACGGGCCCACAGACAGCCTGCCGGCGGGCGTCGACCTGTCGGTCTACCGGATCGTGCAGGAGGGGCTGACGAACGCACTCAAGCACGCACCTGGCAGTCCGGTGACGGTGAGCCTTCGGTGCGGGTCCGGCGGTGTCGACATCGAGCTCCGCAACGCGCGCAGGCCCGGTGCGAGCCCACCCTCGCATTCCGGGCGCGGCCTGGTCGGCATGCGCGAACGGCTCGCTGTCTTCGGTGGGGACCTCGACGCCGGACCCACCGAGGACGGTGGCTACCGGGTGCACGTACCTGCCCTTGGGTGCGGGACCATGACCCGGATCGTTCTCGCCGACGACCAGGAGATGATCCGGGTCGGCCTCAGGCAGATGTTGGAGGTACGCGGGATCGAGGTGGTCGCCGAGGCGGGCAACGGCCGCGCCGCCGTCGCGGAGGTCCGCCGGCACCGGCCCGAGGTCGTCCTGATGGACATCCGGATGCCGGTCCTGGACGGGATCGCCGCAACGGAGGCGATCATCGCCGAAGGCCTGCGCACCAAGGTGCTGGTGGTGACGACGTACGACCTGGACGAGCTGGTCTATCGCGCCTTGCACGCGGGCGCGGCCGGCTTCCTGCTCAAGAGCACTCCCGCAGACCGGCTCGCTGCCGGCGTGGAGCTGGTGGCCGCCGGCGAGTCGCTGCTCGCGCCGACGCTGACCCGGCGCCTCATCGAGCAGTTCATCAGCCGGCCGCGTCCAGGAGCACCGGACGCCCTGCTGAGCCGGCTCACCGAGCGGGAGCTGGAGGTGCTCGGCCTGGTCGCGCGAGGACTCTCGAACACCGAGATCGCCGAGACCCTGGTGGTGTCCCTGACGACCGTCAAGACGCACATCAACCGCATCTTCGCCAAGCTGCATCTCGAGAGCCGAGTGCAGGCGGTGGTTCGCGCGTACGAGTGCGGGCTCGTGGTTCCGGGCGACTCCCGGCCGCTGGCCGACTGCTGATCGCGGCCTGCCCTCCCACGACGATCCTCCGCCTCCCACGACGCGTACGCCGTGGGAGGCGGCAAGGAACCTGGA
>JBIOYO010000062.1:0-5623 GCA_044870175.1 Nocardioidaceae bacterium
CACCGCGGCTGTCCTCCGCGGTGCTGGCCGCCACGATGGTGCCGACCACGCTCGGCGGCCACCGCTACTGGGAGGAGGCCGACCCGGCCACCAGGGCCAACCAGCGCATCCACTTCTACAAGAACCTGTCGGTCTTCGGGGGTCTCGTGCTCGCCTCCCTGGACACCGAGGGGCGGCCCGGGCTGCGGTGGCGCGCGCAGCGGGCGGTCCATGACGTCTCCCGCGAGACCCGGCACCTGCGCCGGATCGCCTCCCAGCAGGCCAAGATCGCCAGGTCGGGCCTGCCGGGCGTCTGATCCCGCGGGGTGCCGTACGCGCCGTACTACTCTCGGTCCAGATGACGCCGCACGCGACCGCGCAGCCAGACTCGGCGCTTGCCGACCCCTGGCCGAGCCCGCACCCGGCCGGCCCGGTCGCCGGGACCGTCGCGCTGCCGGGGTCGAAGTCGCTGACGAACCGGGCACTGGTGCTGGCGGCGCTGGCCGACGGCCCTTCGCGGGTGGGTGCAGCGCTGTCGTCGCGGGACACCATGCTGATGGCGGCCGCCCTGACCGCGCTCGGCGCTCGCGTGGACACCGCCGGACCCGACTGGGCGGTGACACCTGGCCCGCTCCGGGGCCCGGCCGCCGTGGACTGCGGGCTGGCAGGGACGGTGATGCGGTTCGTGCCGCCGGTGGCCGGGCTCGCCCGCGGGCCGGTCACGTTCGACGGTGACGCCCGTGCCCGGACCCGCCCCATGGGCCAGGTGCTGGGCGCGCTGCGCGACCTCGGTGTCGGCATCGACGACGCCGGCCGCGGGACGCTGCCCTTCACCGTGGCCGGCAGTGGGACCGCCCGGGGCGGGACCGTGGTGCTGGACGCGTCCGCCTCCAGCCAGTTCGTGTCCGGGCTGCTGCTCGCCGGCGCCCGGTACGACGACGGGGTCGACCTCCGGCACGACGGCAAGCCGGTGCCCTCGCTCCCGCACATCGCCATGACCGTCGCGTGCCTGCGCGAGCACGGTGTCGACGTCGACGACTCCTCCCCCAACCGGTGGCGGGTGTCGCCCGGCCCCGTGCAGGCCGTCGACGTGAGCGTGGAGCCGGACCTGTCCAACGCCGCCCCCTTCCTGGCCGCCGGCGCGCTCACCGGTGGTCCGGTCACCGTGCGTGGCTGGCCGCGGCGGACCACGCAGGCGGGGGACGCGCTGCGGGAGATCCTCACGCTCATGGGCGCCCAGGTGACCTGGTCGGAGGATGGGCTCACCGTGAGCGGCGACGGCGCGCTCCGCGGGATCGACTACGACCTGCACGACGTCGGTGAGCTGACCCCCGCCGTCGCGGCGCTCGCGGCACTGGCCCCCGGGCCGTCGCGCCTGCGTGGGGTCGGGCACATCAGGGGCCACGAGACCGACCGCCTGGCCGCCCTCGCGACGGAGCTCACCGCGCTCGGCGGCCGGGTCGGGGAGACCGGCGACGGGCTGGAGGTGCGGCCGGCTCCCCTGCACGGCGGGGTCTTCCACACCTACGGCGACCACAGGATGGCCCACGCCGCGGTGATCCTGGGCCTGGCGGTCCCCGGCCTTCTGGTGGAGGACGTTGCGACGACGGCCAAGACCTTCCCCGGCTTTCCCGAGGCCTGGGTGGGGCTGGTCGGCTGATGCCCGACCCGTCCTACGAGCACATCGACCCGGAGTCCTTCGACCGGCCCCGCCGGCGCACCCGCCCCCGCACGAAGGAACGTCCCAGCTACGACCACGCCGTCGACGGGCGCGTGCTCACCGTCGACCGGGGCCGCTTCACCTGTGCGGTCGAGGACCGCGAGGTCGCCGCCATGAAGAGCCGCCCGCTGGGCCGCAAGGGCGTCGTCGTGGGCGACCGGGTGCGCCTCGTGGGTGACGTGTCGGGTGTGGAGGGCGCCCTGGCGCGGATCGTCGAGGTCGGCGAGCGGCGTACCGTGCTGCGGCGTACCGCCGACGACGACGACCCGGTCGAGCGGGTGATCGTCGCCAACGCCGACCAGCTGGTGGCCGTCGTCGCGCTGGCCGACCCGGAGCCCCGCACGGGCCTGGTCGACAGGTCGCTGGTGGCGGCGTACGACGCAGGGCTGGACCCGCTGCTCTGCCTGACGAAGGCCGACCTCGCCGACCCGGGCCCGCTGCTGGCCGCCTACGCGCCGCTCGGGGTGCCCTGGGTCGTCACCCGGCGCGGCGGTGACCTCGCCCCGGTGCGGGACCGGCTGCGCGGACGCACCAGCGTCCTGCTCGGGCACAGCGGGGTCGGCAAGTCCACGCTGGTCAACGCCCTCGTCCCCGGCGCCGACCGGGCCACCGGAGGCGTCAACGCGGTGACCGGGCGCGGCCGGCACACGTCGACCTCCGCGGTGCTGATGCCGCTGTCTGGTGCCCTGCCCGGCGACGGGGGCTGGATCGTGGACACCCCGGGGATCCGGTCCTTCGGCCTGGCCCACGTGGACCCGGCCGACGTGCTGCGCGCCTTCCCCGACCTCGACGCCGCGTCCGCCGAGTGCCCACGAGGCTGCACGCACGCCGCGACGGAGCCGGAGTGCGGTCTGGACCTCGCCTTGGCGGAGGAGCGGGTCGACCGCGCCAGGGTGGAGTCGTTCCGGCGGCTGCTGGCCAGCCGCGACGCGGCCGTCAGCGAGCGGCCCCGGCAGGGTCGCTAGTGGCCCTCGCCGTTAGCTCGTCGTCAGCCCCAGACTGCCCGGCTGCCCGCGTCGCCGGTGAGGACTACCCACACCAGCACCACGATGCCGAGGACGACGAGCGCGGCGGGCACGACGGTCACCACCCAGCCGTCGTCGCGCCCGGCATGGGCCAGCCGGCCGTCGCGCAGACCGCTCGGCGCGGGGAGCAGGACGAACGCCAGCACGACGACCACGGCGAACGCGATCGTGACCCAGAACAGCACGACGGCGCGCGAGGAGTGCGTCGCGACCAGGTCGGTGACCGGTGAGGGAGGCAGCCGGGCGATCAGGTCGTCGTACAGGGCCTGGCCGCTGAGCCGTGCGAGCATGACCGACGCCGTGGCCGCCAGGGTGGCGAGCAGCGCCGGCCACCTGCTGGCCCAGCGCCACGACGGCAGCAGCGCGAAGGCGAGCACCACGAGCACGGCGAGCGGGGTCAGCACCACCGCGGCGTGCACGACCAGCGGGTGGAGCGGGAGACCGAAGACCTCCATGCCGGGACACGGTATCCGCGCCCCCAGTAGGAATAGCCTGAGGGTCATGCCGCCCTCCTACACCGACGACCTGCGCCTGGCGCACGTCCTCGCCGACGACGCGGACGCACTCGCCGGCAGCCGGTTCCAGGCGCAGGACCTGCACGTCGCCACCAAGCCGGACCTCAGCCCGGTGACCGACGCCGACCAGGCGGTCGAGGAGGGCATCCGGAGGACGCTGTCCCGGGCCCGTCCCCGCGACGCGGTGCTCGGCGAGGAGCAGGGGTCCACCGGCTTCAGCCAGCGACGCTGGGTGGTCGACCCGATCGACGGCACCAAGAGCTTCGTCCGCGGCGTCCCGGTCTGGGCCACCCTGATCGCGCTCATGGTCGAGGACGAGGTCGTGGTCGGCGTGGTGTCGGCGCCCCAGCTGCACCGGCGGTGGTGGGCCATGAAGTCCGGCGGCGCCTTCACGGGCCGGTCGTTGATGCGGGCGACACCGTGCCGGGTGTCCGACGTCGCCCGGCTGGACGACGCCTCGCTGTCGTACTCCTCCTTCGAGGGGTGGGAGGAACGAGGCCAGCTCGAGGACTTCCTGACCCTGGCCCGGCGGTGCTGGCGCACCCGGGCGTACGGCGACTTCTGGAGCTACATGCTGGTGGCCGAGGGAGCGGTGGACATCGCCGCCGAGCCGGAGCTGGAGCTCTACGACATGGCGGCGCTCGACGTCGTCGTGCGCGAGGCGGGCGGGCGGTTCGGGTCCTTGGACGGCCGGGACGGCCCGCTGGGCGGCAACGCGCTGGCCAGCAACGGGGTGCTGCACGAGACCGCCCTGGCCTTCCTCGGCAGGGTCGACGAGCAGGCCGAGGGCGCGCGGCCGCGTGGGCGCGGTTCGGTGCTCGACCTCGGGGCGCACAGACGGCCGCCGCCGGGTCCCTCGGACTCCTCCTGAGAGCCGTCGGCACCGGCGCCCCGCCGCCATGGTCACCTCCTACCGTGCCGGGACGCTCTGGACTAGCCTTCGACGCACTACTTCAACTACTCGGACTCGACAAGTCGGAGGACATGGATGCGCATCCACGACGTGATCAAGGGCAAGGCCCAGCACCAGGACGTGGTGACGATCACCCCCGACGCTACCGTCCGCGAGCTGATCGACCTCCTCGCCGAGCACAACGTCGGCGCGCTGGTGGTCAGCATGGACGGGCGGACCGTGGCCGGGATCGTGTCCGAGCGCGACGTCGTGCGCCGCCTCCACGAGGATCCGCACGTCCTCGAGGCGAAGGTCTCGGCGATCATGACCGACGAGGTGCACACGTGCACCGCCCAGGACCTGCTCGACGACTTGATGACCCTGATGACCCAGCAGCGGATCCGGCACGTCCCCGTGGTCGAGGGTGAGGCCCTCACCGGGATCATCAGCATCGGCGACGTGGTCAAGAGCCGGATGGCCGAGCTCGAGTTCGAGCGCGACCAGCTCGATCACTACGTGCACCAGACCTGACGGCCGGGCGCAGCCCGGGCCGAGCCGTCACATCCTCCCCCCGAAACCGGGCCGAGCCGTCACATCCTCCCGCGGCCCGCGGCGCGACCCCGGGCTGGCTGCCCACGACGTTTCGCCGCCTCCCTCGGTGCGTACGTCGTGGGAAGCGGCGAACGTCCTGGATCCCATGGGAATCTCCCCCCAGATCAGGGCAGCAGCACGGTGACGGTGTGGATCAGCACTCCGACCAGGCCGCCGACGATGGTGCCGTTGATGCGGATGAACTGCAGGTCCTTGCCGACGTGCAGCTCGATGCGGGCCGAGGCCTCGCGGCCGTCCCAGGCGTCGATCGTGTGGGTGATGACGGCGGTGAGGTCGCGACCGTACCGGTGGACCAGGAACACCGACAGGTCCGCCATCGCCTGGTCGAGCCGCTCCCGGAGGGCGACGTCGGTGCGGAGCCGCTCGGCGAACGCGGTCACCTCCGCGACGCTGCGGGTGCGAACCGGCCCGGCGGGGTCCTCCAGGGCGGCGACGAGGGCACGGCGCAGGGCGTTCCACAGCGACGTGGCGGCTGCGGTCACCTGGGGATGGGACAGCACGCGAACCTTGAGCCGCTCGGCGCGGTCCATGGTCGCCGGGTCGTTGACCAGGTCGTGGGCCAAGGTGGCGAGAAGCCGGTCCAGGGCGACGCGCGAGCGGTGCATCTGGTCGGCGCGGATCTCCTCCAGCCAGTCCAGCACCTCGACGTGCAGCCGGCGGACCACGCGCTCGTTGAGGGCCTCCGGGGCCCACCACGGCGCGCGCTGTACGACGATGTCGTGGAAGGTCTCCTTGTTGTCCCGCAGCCATGTGACGGCCTCGTCCAGGACCAGGTCGACCAGCGCGTGGTGCGCCTTGTCGGCGACCACCTCCTGCAGCAGCCGCCCGGCCAGGGGGCTGACGGGCTCGTCCATCAGCCGCGGGATGAGGGCCTCGGTGA